>JBEKYH010000006.1:0-25180 GCA_049511115.1 Tepidisphaeraceae bacterium
GCACGGTGCCGCCGCCGATAGTGAACGAAGCGCCGGAGTAAACGGTAACGGTGCCGCCGGTGCGCTGCCAGTTGATCGTGCCCGGCCCGGTCTTGTCCACGTTGTATCCGTACCAGTTGGCGTTGCCCGTGCCGGTCAACTGGCTGTTGACCACATTCAGATCGGTCTGACTGATGGCGGATTCGCCATCCACCTGCTGCACGACGGCCAGACTCACTGGTTCGGGCGTTCCAGTGACTGGCGTCGGAATAGTCGCCGCCAGACTGTCCGCGAGGTTGGTATAGCTTTGCCCGATGAATGAATCGACGATCACGGCGTCATTGAAATCCACCAGCCCAGCGCGGTTCACGTCGGCGGAGTTAAACGCATACGCCCCGGTCGGGTCGTAGGTGAATTCTTCCCCGCCCGACACGCTTTGAAGGCCCAGGTCGGTTGCTCCCGAGGGAACGGTTGCCGGGCTGCTGGCGACCAGAACCGCCCGCCCGCTCTGGCGAATGAACGCGGATGCGTTCGTCGCCACGCCGCTGGAATACGTCGCATCGCTCGTCTGCGTCTGAACGAAATTCAACGCCGCGTTCTTATTGAGAACGCCGTTCGTCAGGCTGGCGTCGGAAGTGAGATCGGCCACGCCGAGCGTCGGCGTAATGCCTACGTTAGCCGGATCGGACAGAGTGGTTCCGATCGCCAAGTCGTAGATATCCTGGCCATTGAATTCGCCGGCCCCGTTGTAGTCGCCCATGACGATCAAGTCGCCCTTGCTCACGCCCTTGGCCGTCACGGGCGCAACGGCGATGTCATTGGGATTCGTCAGGTCGCTTGAACCGCGCTGGCCCACAAAACTCGATGTGCTGCCCAGGACACTGGCCAATCCCGGCTCAACCGCGTTGAGCACGGAGTCGGGGATTTCCTGTCCGTCGTTGGTCTTGCCGAGGTTATCGTTGGCATCGGTGCCCAGACCCGAGTTGTACAATGCCTTAAGGGCGTAGACGCCGGTCTCGAAGGAGCTGAAGTCGCGGACTCCATTGTTGTTGAAATTGCCGAAGAGGTAGCTGCTGGTGGTGATGCCGATATCTCCGTCGGCGAATGCCACATTGCCTTGCGCTCCAATCGAGCTTCCGACCGTCGTGCTCGCGCTGCGGACTGATTCGCCGTAATATCCACCGCTACCCTTTGCATTTGGAACCGTGAGCGGAGTGCTGTTGATCAGGGTGCTGACCATTGTTCCGCCCGCGTTGGTCATCAGCGGGCCGACTCCCGCGGGGTTGAAGGATGTCTCCAGCGAACTACTCAGGAACGCGCTTGAATAAGCCGCGTCATAGCCTGTCGGATTGTTATTGATGTCAAATGTGGAATTGGGCGTCACCGGCCCGCCGTCATAAGCCTTCTGGACGGCCATGAACTGCGGCAGGATAAATTTTTGCGCGACCAGTTGATCGCCCGGATCATCCACCGATGAGTATTGTGTTGTTCCGCCGGCGATCTTCTGGGCATTCAAAATATTCGCCCGGAAGTCCGCCACGTCCCCGCTGCTCACCGTGAAATCCACGTCGCCGTTCGACGTCGCCGCGTTGCTCAAGGTGACCGACTGAACGGTTCCCCCGGCGTTGTAGGTGACTCCCGTCACAGTTGTTCCCGCGGGAAACGCCGGGCTGGTGATCGTCTGGCCGATCACGAATCCGCCGCCGGCGATGTCCTTGTCGCCCGAATCCGTCAACTGATTGCTACCCGTAGTTGCCTGGGCGTCCAGGGTTGCGCTGGTGTTGGGCGTATCCCCCTGAATTCCTGTCTGCAAGTCGCTCGTCGCTGCCCACTGGGCGGCGGTCTCCGAGGCATCGGCTGAATTCGGCGCCTTCACCGTCACGTACTGCTCCTGCTGCCAGATCACGTAGCTGCCGTTGATGATGGTCTGCGCCGTCGGATACACGAAATCGATCGGCTGCTGGTCCGCCGTATCCGTGCTCGGATTCGGATTGTAAGCCAGCGCATTGATCGGCGTCGGAGAACTGGTTGTCGAGCCGCTGAGCGTATCCGGGAGCGAAAGTGTGCCAACGCCCATACGGTTATTCTCAATCGTCTGCCGCAGCAAAGCGCCCGACGTCTTCCCTGAGAACCGCATCGTGGGATTGCCGTTGGCGTCATGCCCGATCGAATCTTGAGCGTCCGCCGCGATAGTCGTCGCCGAGTTGGTTGCCAGCGTGTTCCCGCTGTCGTTCGCCCCAACCGCCCATGAAGGGTCGATCCCCGTATTATTTGCCGCCGTATTGCGCGTCCCCGAATTCACGTCGCGCGTCGACATATTAAATGTTGCCCCGTTTTGCAGCCGCCCCGTCAATTGCAGCCACTGCGCGTCGGTCTTGTTCAAACCAGTCAGCCCCGTTCCGGGATTGGAGGCGAAGTCCGTGGCGGTGATCGCCACCGTGTTGGTCTGCAAATTGGTCACGCCGCCCGTGTTCCAGGGGCCGCTCCCGAATGTCCCGCCCGTCACCGGATTGGTCGCCCCGGCCTGCATGTCCAACTGGCTCTGATTGGTCAATTGCTCGCGGCCGGCCGCGAGGCCCAACCCGCCGTTGTTATTGCTGGGCGGCAGTGGCAGGGCGGGATTGCCCATGCCGTATCCCGCCTGGCCGGGCTGCATCTGCCACGCACTGGCGCTTGGATTGATCGCCGGCGCCGTCGGCAGAGACGTCGTATAGGCGAACCCCTGGATCGGCTTGACGTCGGAAATCGCCATCTGCACCGGACTCTGCTGGTATTCGTTGGGTGTGGAGGTCGTGCTGAAATTGTCGATGGCCCACCCGTTCGTCGGAGCTTGCGGGGGCTGTGGAAGGGGAAGATCGGACGCCCCGAATTTGTTCTCGTTGATCCACACTGGATTCGCCGGCGACGGGCTGCGGTTTACCAGCGACAGGGGCGCCGAAGTGGGGGGCGCAATCTGATCCGACACCATCTCCAGAATTCCTTCCACCGAGCCCTGTTCGTGCCACTGGACTTCCAGCGCCGGAACGTCCGCGGGATTACCGGTTGACTGCGCCGTGGTCACTACCGGCGCCAATTGGTAAGCCCCGCCGGGGCCTGTCGGTCCGTAGAAAGTGCCGCTGCTGAGAAAGATGTCGGTGTTTTCGGGCAGCAGAGAGATCCCTGGGCTGGTCGTATAAGCGCGCATGGCCGTCGATCCGCTCAGCGAGATCGTCGCATATTGATTGCCGTTGCTGTTCCCCGCGATTGGGGCGTCGTAGGGACTGCCGGTAAACGGATTTGTTCCGCCGACGCCGCCGCTCGGCTGGGTCGTGCTGCCGGCTTGCGCCACAGCCGCCGCCACCAAACTCGCCGCCACTGCTCCTGCCGCCGCCAATGCCGCCGTTGACCGCTGTCTTTTCTGAATTCGAGGAGACATTTTCTCCATCCTTTCCTGTGTGTGTATCCCTGGATCCCTGTATTAAACCGCTTGATCTGCCGTCAGTTTCTTGCATCCCGTGAGCCGATTCTTCGATCCCTATCTCCTCCCGCCGCTGGTCGTAAGGGTCGCTGGATCGCCGTTAAACACGTCCCCGTTGGGTTGTAAGCTCCAGCACTGGTCGCCCCATTCCCAATCGTTGGGATAGATCGTCGAGTAGATCCACTTGGTCTCGACATGTCCGTCCACATAGAGGAAGTTGGTTGTGCGGAGGTCGCGCCCGGCCGAATCGAATTTCTTGATGCCGTGATTTCGCCCAACCCAATCCAATCGCGTCTCTGACCCCGTGGCCGGCGCCAACGCCGCAAGAGAGTCCGGGTCGCTCTTCAAATCCGACGCGCTCACGCGGATGATGCCCCAGACGCCGGAGCGGAAGCTCGTCGGGATCTGGTCCAGGTTGATCGGATTGGTTGAAGTGCCGTCGTCCGAAGCCGGACTGATATCCCGATATGCGCTCACCGGCCGGTGGCTTTTGGACACATAAAGCGCCGAGCTTCCCGATCGCGGCGCCCCGGAGACCACTTGCCAGTTGGCATTGAATTCCGTGGCCAGAATCGTCGCTGACGAATGCGTGACCATGTTCTGCTTGACGAATCGGTAATAACGAAGCGCATTCTGGAACGTCTGCTGCGTCGAGCCGGGCGTGATCACCTGGAAAACGTTCCATGGGCATATGGCCTCATTCAGCGTGTACGAAATGCGTGGCGCCTGAAAGTCCCAAACCGCTGGTCCCGAGTCATTGGGTTGTCCCGCCTCGGCGTTCGTTGTGCTCCCATTGGCCGGGGGGAGCCCCCCGTTGGGAATCGACGGGCACTGAAACATCTCCCAGCCGTAAGAAGTCGCATACAGAGGATTTCCAAAGGCCAGAGGAACCTGATTCCCTCCGGGAGTTGCGATCGTGCTATTGGGCCCGGGTCCCGCGTTCAGCGCTCCCGGCTTTCCGAAAATCAGGGCCGACCAATGGATGTATCCCCAACTCGCCGACTGCGGCTGCTCATTTCCCTGGGGGTCGTAATACATCCCGTTGTAAATGAACGAGGGCGGATACACTCCGTCGTAATTGGCCAGATAGTCCGCCATTCCCTGGCCGATGTTCTTCAAATTGCTTGCGCATTTGATCGTGTTCGCCGAGTTGCGCGCCTTGCTGAGCGCGGGAAGCAGAATCCCCAGGAGTATTCCGATAATTCCAATTACAACCAATAGTTCGATGAGCGTGAAGCCTTCATTCCGCTTCCCTGCCATAGGCACCTCAAATTGTGCGCCAGACCCCTCTCTCGCTGAGCGCGAAAGACCAGGAGAATCCTAAACTCCCAAACGCCGCCGCCTCGCACCGCGGGCTGCCGTCGCACTGACTTGACGGCCGGAATGTAGTCTCGCGCAGTTAACGGAGGCACTGCAATTCAATAAGCCTGCGCTAATTCTGCTCCTCCCCGGGCGGCGCGAATCGTCTACCAATGAATTGATTTGTGTGTGTGGAAAACGGACGGGATCGTCAGTTGGCTGCCGGCCGCGTCGACGTGAGTTGGCGTAAAGCGTTGGGCGCTCCAGTGAGCGTGTGGCGGACAACCAAATTCGATCAACGCGAAAAATGATATCCGCGCCCGCAGTTTTGCGAACTACGGCGATGTTTATTAAACATTAAACTTCTCTATCTGGTCTCGCGCCATCTGTTAGGTATTTGTAAGATATTTTTCTTGCATTCTGCTTCGCCAGTGGCTAAATTAAAAACTGGAAAACTAATCTTACATTTGCTCTTGGGAGGCTCATTATGTCCCTGTCCACACTCGAATCCCTAGGCCCCAAAATCCGCCGCCGGCGCCGCAAATTAGGGCTTACGCTTGACGAACTTTCCGGACGCACTGGCATCTCCAAGCCCTATCTCTCCCTCATTGAAAACAGCCGCGTGAATAATCCGCCGAGTGATGAAAAGCTTCGCCGGCTCGAGCAGTCGCTTGGGTTTGGGGCCGCCGAACTCGTTGGTCAGGCGCATTTGCAGCGCACGCCGCAGGATGTCCGCGCGATACTAATGAAGCTTTCCGGCAACGGCGTGCTCACCAGTGGCGCCTTGCCGGATTTCCGGGCCATGGCCGTCGCGGCGCAGCCGGCGGTGGCGGCTTCCATATCTCTATTGACGGATCTGGTTGGCTGGCCGGATGTGAATGACAAGGACGCCTTCGCGGGCCGCGTGCGCGGCGACGGCATGGCGCCGGATTACCGGCAGGGGGATATCGTCGTTTTTTCACCGGCGATTCCCGCTCGCAGCGGCGATGATTGCCTTGTCCGTCTCGACGACGGACGAATGACATTCCATCGCGTCTTTTTCGAGACCGACGCGGACGATTCTCCCGTCGTCCGCTTGCAGCCGCGCAATGAAGCGCACCGGCCGACGGTGGTTAGCGCCGATCGGATAGCGGCCATTCATCGGGCGGTTTTTAAGTATCAGTCGATTGATGACCCGTGCGGGAATTATGCGCCGGAGGATTTGGCGGTGGAAGAGAATGCTGTCGTGGCAAATTAAGTGTTGAACCGGGCGGCGAAGATTGTCGGGCGGAGTTCGTGCCAGCGCATGCCGCCACGGGGTCAGTTGCCATGTGGACTAATACTTGCAAAAGCGGGTGCCGCGTTTAGCGCCGTTCGCGTCGGCGCTTTACTTGCCTCCTTCGCGCTGGCCAAATAGGCGGATGAGCAAACCTAAAATCGCCGCCGGTCGGACGGACTGGTCCCATGTGGCCCCATGGTATGACCAGATCATCGGCGAAGCCGGCGGGGAATATCACCGCCACGTGGTGATACCCGGCGTTCTGCGGCTGCTTGTCCTGACGGCGGGCCAGCGCGTGATTGATATTGCCTGCGGGCAGGGCGTATTGTGCCGGGCGCTGGCGCAGCGTGCCGTCGAAGTGACCGGGATCGACGCTTCGCAGGCCATGATCGACGCGGCCCGCGAGCGCGGGCCCGAGGTGATTCGCTATCAGGTGGCGCAGGCCGGCAGCGCCGAGGGATTGCCCGGCGGGTATTTTCATTCCGCCGCGTGCGTTCTGGCGATCCAGAATATTCATCCCCTGCCGCCGGTCTTTGCGACGGTGGCGCGGCTTCTCGCGCCCGGCGGAAAATTCGTCCTGGCCATGACGCACCCCTGTTTTCGCGGGGCCAAGGAGACCAGTTGGGGATGGGACGAGCAGCGAAAAATCCAGTACCGCCGCGTGGATCGGTATTTGCTCCCGCGCAAAACACCCATCGTCACCCATCCCGGCAGCGCACCCGAGGAATATACCTGGACATTTCACCGGCCCATGGAGGATTACGTGAACGCCGCGGCGCGGGCGGGGCTGATGATAGACGCCATGGAGGAATGGCCCAGCCACAAGCACAGCGACAGCGGGCCGCGGGCTGCCGCCGAGAATACCGCCCGCAAGGAAATCCCCATGTTTCTGGCCCTTCGCGCTGTCAAGGCGCCCTTGGCACAGGCATGAGGTTCAACCATGCGCGCAAAGGGTGCGATGCCTTTAATTGCGGTTGGCGCCGTATTTCCCCCTCTCCATGTAATGAGGGAGAGGGAAGCGGTGAGGGTCGTATTTGGGCGGCGGTAGCTGTTGCGAGTTTGAACGTCGAAGAACCCTCACCCTAACCCTCTCCCTGAGTACATGGAGAGGGGACCAAAAGCCAATGATGCGCCAATGCCTCTGCGCTAAAGCAAACGGCGAAAGCCGAAGCCTCCGCCGTCGCACGTTCGTTATTCAATTTTGTCCTGGCAATTCCATCCGGCCGATTACCACGCAAAGTGCGCGAACGCCTTATTCGCATCCGCCATGCGGTGGGTCTGCTCGCGGGTATTAATGGCCTTGCCTTCCTTGCGATAGGCGGCCATCAATTCATCCGCCAGCCGGTCGGACATGGGGCGGCCGCCGGCGCTGCGGCAAGCCTGAATGATCCAGCGGAACGCCAGGCTCTGCTGGCGCTTTTTGTTCACCTGCATCGGCACCTGATAGTTGGCCCCGCCCACGCGCCGGCTGCGAACTTCAACATACGGCTTGACGTTGTTAATGGCCGTCTCGAACAGCTCCAGAGGCGGGACGTCCTTCATCTTCTTGGTGACCTGATCCATGGCCGTATAGAACAGATTGAGGGCCACGGTCTTCTTGCCCTGCCACATGAGGCAGTTGATGAACTTGCTGACCAGCTTGCTGTTGTAGCGAGGGTCAGGCTTGAGGATATCCTCGGAGGAGGTGAATTTCTTGAATGCCATAAGGGTGAATCCCGATGCGGACGAATCTGTCCGCCGCCATTAAAAAAGCCTTACTTTGTCGCTCGTTTTGCTCCGTACTTGCTGCGGCCGCGCTTACGGCCGTCCACGCCGAGGGCGTCCAAAGCGCCGCGGATCACGTGATACCGCACGCCGGGCAGATCGCGCACGCGGCCGCCGCGGATGAGGACGATGCTGTGTTCCTGGAGGTTATGCTCCTCGCCGGGAATATAAGCCGTCACTTCGCGCCCATTGCTCAGGCGCACGCGGGCGATTTTCCGCAGCGCCGAGTTGGGCTTCTTGGGCGTCATGGTCTTGACCTGCAGGCACACGCCGCGCTTTTGCGGGCAGGCTTCCAGGTCTTTGACCTTGTTAATCCTCGGCAGCGAGTGCCGGGGCTTCTTGATCAATTGATTAATTGTCGGCATCAGACTCCTCACAATTCCGCGAAAGACAGGCTAGTATATGGATATGCGGAGGTTCTTCAAGGGCCTGCTTCTATTAGCCGCCTTTCTGGGTGGTTCGGTCCCGATTTTAGCCAAAGCCGCCGACCGGATGAGTCAGGAGACGGCTGCCCCCATTTATGCGGCGGAATTGGGGTCTTTATACCAGCCGGCCGACCTCCCCAAGCTCTACGCGGCCCATTTGCTGATCGAAGATTATTTTTCGGCCTACACCGAATCCTTGCGTAAGCCTATCGTCGCACAGCTCCAGGCGACGGGAATCGACCCCAATATCCTTGGCCGCCTGGCGCGCATCCGCCTTTCCTGGCCGGAACTTGCGGCGGGCGTTTACTACTTCAACGAGCAGGTGGGCACCCACGAGGTGAAATATTTTCTGGGCGTTCCCAGCGGCTATAAGCGATCGGTCTCCTGGCCGCTGGTCGTCAAACTGCCGGCCTTGAACGCTTTTCTAACCGACCCAGCGCCCGATGCCGATCAGGTCGTCCACATCTACACCAGTTGGATCACCGACGAACTTACCGCCCACCCCGATGCACTGGTCCTCATGCCGCTGCTCAATCTCCGCGAACTCTATGGCCCGAGTCTGGTCGGCATGAACACCGTCTTCCAGCCGATCCTCGATGCCGCTGACCATGCCAATGTTGACCCCGCGCGCGTCTATCTGATGGGCCACTCCATGGCGGCTCACGCGGTCTGGAATCTCGGGCTGCATTACGCGATGTACCTCGCCGCGATTTGCCCCCTTGCCGGCGGCGCCGATGCGGATTGGCAGCGGCTGCGGCTGATGAATCTCCGCAATACGCTGCCGGTCGTGTGGGCCGACAGCGATGATCAGGTTATCCCCGTGCGGCAATCGCGCGATATCGTCGAGGCCCTTCGCAAACTCAAAATCGACGTCGATTACACCGAGACCAACAACATCGGCCACCTGCCGCCGCCGGATGTTGTCGAGCAGGCCTACCAGAAAATGCGCGCTCGCGTGCGGCAGCTTTACCCCGCGCATATTTCCCTGCAGAGTGACCGCATGGAAACGCTCTTCAATCGGATGGATTGGTTTCAGCTCTACCAGGAATTGGAAACCGGCCCCAACCACACCGTGCGCATCCAGATCGGGACCGGGGCCATCCACCTGCAGAATCCCTTTGGCATGGACGCGACTTTAAACCAGAACACGGTGACGATGACGACCGTGAACGCCGATTCCATGCGGCTTTATTTCAACAGCCAGATGGTGGATTTTTCCAAACCGGTCACGGTGATCGTTAACGGCCGCAAGCGGTTTTCGGGGATGCTTACGCAGAGCATCGACGAGATGCTCAAGGACCAGCTTTTCCTCGGCCGAGGCTGGCGGTATTACACCGCCGTCGTGGACCTGGATTTAAGCGCCGACACGTCGCCCGCGCCGCCTCGTGTCACGCCGCAGCCGACGGCTAATGGCGCGACGAGCCGGCCGCATGGGAAGATCACGGTTTATAATGACGACGGGACGGTGAATCGGGTGATAGAGAGCCCGTAAGCGAATCAAACCTTTACGCCGGCCGCTCGAAGCGCCTTGGTGATCTTGGCCAAAGTCGTGGTGTCGGGACTGTGTTTCCCCTTCTCCAGCCGATTGATCGTCTCCGGGCGCACACGGGCCCGGCGGGCTAATTCTGACTGTGAAAGTCCGGCCGACTCGCGCTCCTGAATCAGTTTGCGAGCATAAATGGCGCGGATGGTTGCGGCGGCCGAATAGTTTCCATTTGCCAAGGGATCGGGGAGCAGCCACCCCTGTGTTCTCGCCTTACGTCCCTCGGCGACGAGTTTCGCGTACATATCGGAGAAAGGTCCTTCATTCGTTGCGCGGTCAAAATAGGCCGCTTCTTGCTCGGGCGTAATACCTTTGATTCTTCGGTATGTGCGTGTTTGAGCCTTGTGCTTTGACGCGACGCAATCAAATGGTTTTTCAATCGTCTTTTTGGCCTTCACGACCGACCTCCGGAGTCGTCACGATCGTCAGCAGGCGAAACCTGCGCGCAATGTTGACCTCATTGTACCGTCACTCTCGCCCGGCAATCCGCCTCTTCTCCTTCAACTCCTCGAGCAGGGCCACCAGCGCCCCGTGCAACCCAGTCAGAATCTCATCCGCCTTCATCCCCTCAAATCGCATCGGCTTCCCATACATCACGTCAATCTTCCCAGGCCGCGGAACTTTGCGCCCTTTCGTCCATGCGTAGAAGCTCCCCTCAATCGCGACCGGCACCACCGGCGCCGCCGTCTTGCGGATGATGAGGGCGATTCCTTTTTGCAGCGGCTGAATCTTTCCGTCGTCGGTGCGCGTGCCTTCGGGATAGACGTTGAGCACGTGCCCCTCCTCCAATCGCCGCATCGTTTCGCGGACGGCGCCGAGGTCGCCGCTGTTTTGCTTGATGGGGAAAGCGTGCAATGACTCGATCAGATTGCGGAGGAAGAAATTTTTGAACAGCTCCTCCTTGGCCAGAAAACTCACCGGCCGGCGCAGGCGCACGGCGACAAGGACCGGGTCCAGGTTGCTTTGATGATTGGCCGCCAGCAGCACGCCTCCCTCGGCGGGCACGTTCTCCACATTGTGAACCTGCAGGTCGAACATCAGCGATGTGAGAATTCGCGCCGGCATCTGCAATGTCTTCCAGAGCAGAGATCGTTGCATGGCCATGGCAATGAGGGGTGAATAGAAGAAAGTCAGCGGCGATGCGAAGCGTGATGGGCCGACATTGATTCCGCGGAAGTCGGGGAGGTTTGCAGCGCCTTGGCCTTGGAGACGATTCTTCCCACCACCTCATCCTCCTCCAGGCCGGTCGTGTCGATCAGTTCCGCTCCGACCGGCACTTTCAGCGCCCCGACTTTGCGCCCCTTGTCGCGGTCATCGCGGGCGACGATATCGGCCAGCAGCGCCGCCATGTCCACCAGCTCGCCGCGCGCCCGAAGCTGCGCGGCGCGCCGGCGGGCGCGCTCGGGGGGGGCCGCATCAAGGTAAAACTTCAACTCCGCATCGGGAAACACAATGCTCCCCTGATCCCGGCCCTCGCTGACCATGTTCTTCCGCTGCGAGCCGATGCGCCGCTGCTCGGCCACCAGACGCTCGCGAATGGCCGAGACCGTCGCGACAAAGCTGGCCGCGCGCGTGGCCTCGCCGCCGCGAAGCTGATGACCCACGGGTTCTCCATTCAGCAGCACACTCGGCGGCGATTGGCTCCAGTCAAATTCGATTCGCGCATGCCGCGCCACAAAGGCCAGCTCGCGCGCGTCGTTGAGATCGACCCCGCGCCGCAGCGCCGCCAAGCCAACCGCCCGGTACATGGCCCCGGTATCGAGAAAATCAAATGACAATTCCCGCGCCACGCGCTGGGCCACCGTAGATTTGCCGGTCCCGGCCGGACCGTCGATGGTGATAATCATGCCGCGAACATCATCGGAATTTGTGGGCGGGGGTCAAATCGGGAAAAAAAGAGATTGAACCGCCAAGACGCAAAGACGCCAAGAAATGCGAAAGAAGATAGATTCACCACGGAGGACGCAGAGGACCCAGAGGAAAACCAAAATCAAATTCAAAATGAATTCTGATGTGCCTCTGAGTGCTCTGTGTCCTCAAGCGAGGCGGAGCCGAGCGGGTGGTGAGGCTGTATTTCTTTGAATTGGATTCTTGGCGTCTTGGCGGTTCAATCTCTTTTCTTCCGCTCACTTCTTCAGGAAGTTGGCCAGGAGTTTTTCGCCTTGCTCGGTGAGGAAGCTTTCGGGGTGATATTGCACGCCTTCCAGGGGCCAGGTTTTGTGGCGGACGCCCATGATTTCGTCGTGGTCGGTCCAACTGCTGACCTCAAATTCCGTGGGCAGCGTGCCGTTGCGGATGATGAGGCTGTGGTAGCGCGTGGCGGTGAAGGGATTGGGCATGCCGGTGTAAATGGTGCGGCCGTCGTGGTGAATCTGGTCGGTCTTGCCGTGCATGAGGCGGCTGGCGCGCTCAACGACGGCCCCGCTGACAAAGCCGATGCATTGATGGCCCAGGCACACGCCCAGGACGGGGAGCTTAGGGCCAAAGTGGCGGATGACATCGTTGCTCATGCCGCCTTCTTTGGGGGTGCACGGGCCAGGGGAAATGACAATGTGCGTGGGATGAAGGGCTTCGATTTCGTCGAGCGTGACTTTGTCGTTGCGGAAGACCTTCATGGGCCGCGCGGGGTCGATTTCTCCCAGCTTTTGCACCAGGTTGTAGGTGAAGGAATCATAATTGTCGATCAGCACAAGCATGGCCCATGAGAGTAGAACGGGAATAGCGAAAAGTAAAACGGGGGATGCGATGGCGGGCTGAAGCCGCGCCCTACATGCCGCGCAATCGCTTTTGGGATTTCCCCCTCGCCCTGTACTCAGGGAGAGGGTCGGGGTGAGGGTTCTTGGGAACTTCGAATCTCGTTGGCCAGTCAAAAACGACCCTCGCCCTATCCCTCTCCCTGAGTAGATGGAGAGGGGACCAAGAGGAACGCGGCCAAACGCGATTGCCCTAACACTACTTGGCTCGCCCGGCCCCCAAACTTGCCAATCCCGCCAGCGTCGCATCCGGCATGTATTTAAACCGGAATGTACCCGGCCAATCGCGGTGCATGACGGTGGCAATCGCCTCGCCGCCGCCGCTGATAAAAACGTCGGGCAGAAAACGCGGCTGCACCTGGGCGAGCAGTTGCAGGCGTTTGGCGCTGGCGACGGCGAGTGCGTCGATCGCGGCGGCGAGCATTTGGCGGCGCGTCGCGGAGAGTGTTAAACCAGAAAAACTCGCCTGGCGCTGCTCGATGCTGGTGCGTTCGCCGGCCAAGTACGGCTCAAACTGTACGGAGGATTTTTCTCCGCCGGCGGCGAGTTCAGCGGTGAGTTTGTGAAACTGATCCCGCGAAAAATCGCTGAAAATTTCCCGATGCATCCAATCCAGCGCCGATCCGGTGGCGGCCAGCGTGCCGACGGAGACCCACTTCTTGCCGATGCCAAGGGCGCGAGTGAGGAGTTGCTCGTGCGGTATGGCCCGGTCGCAGCAGACGGCCAGGACATCGGTCGATCCGCAGGTATTGAAGATTTGCCCGTCGTTGGCTCCGGTGAGGATGATGGCCGCGCTGGTATCGACCATGCCGGCAAGGACCGCCGCGCCGGGGCAAAGGCCAAACTCGCGCGCCGCTTCTTCGGTCACAGTTCCGCCGATCTGGTCGGATTCCATTACTTCCGGCAAGAGTGACTTCGAAATTCCCACCGCCTGGCAAAGCTCGTCACTCCAACCGCCTTGGTCACAGGTCAAATACAGGCCGGTGAAACTAGCGCTCGACGGGTCAATCACGCGCCGGCCCGTGAGTTGGCGTTGCAAGAAAGTATTGAGATGGCCGACTAAATCGGCTTGCCGCATCGTTTGCGGCTCGTGGGCTAGGAACCAGGCGCAAGTTGTCGAGCTGATCCCGCCGGGGAAGGGGCGATTGCCGGCCAGCGCGAGATGCCGCTCTTTGCCGACGCGATTTTCCAGATCGCGCGCGACTTGAACGCTACGGCGGTCCTGGTGAATGACGATGGGTGTAAGGGCGCGGCCATTAGCATCCATCGCCACCCACGCGGGCGACATGACTGCCAGGCCTATCGTCTGTGCCGTGGCAGCTTGGGGACCAAGACTCGCGATGGCCTGTTTGACCGCAGTCAGTATCGCTGCAGGATCGACTTCGGCTTTTACGCCATCATGTATGGTCGGATATCCAACCCGCACGGGGACACCGACTCCCGCGCCATCGGCAAACAACTGTGCCTTTACCGACGAAGAGCCGACATCCAGGGCCAGGAAGATCACAGTTTATCCGGGGTTCTTGAGCAACGGCAGAGCACCAGGCTCAATACAAATGCGATTGAACCGCCAAGACGCCAAGACGCGGAGAAAGACGAAAAGAAAGACTCGACGTTCCTCTCCCTCTTACCTTGGCGTCTTTGCGTCTTGGCGGTTCATTTTCTTCTTCACTGCGCCGCGATCGTCCTGTGCTGCATTTGCAGCGTAATCGCCAGGCGATTCACCTCTCGCCCCGCCAGGAGGAACGCGCCTACTCCGTACACGTAGCTGGAAGAAGTCTTGAAATGCGCCGGCCCGGAGCCGGTCTGCTGGATGCAGTCCAAACGCCCGTCGGCATGGACGTGGGAAATCAGACCTTTCCATCCTTTGGCGATGACCGGCTCAAACATCGCGCGGTCGAGGATGCCTTCATTTACGCCCCAGGCCATGGCATAGACGAAGAAAGACGATCCGGAATTTTCCGGCTCGCCATAGTAGTCGGGGTCGAGCATGCCGGCTCGCCAGAGCCCGTCTGGTCCCTGCAGCGTCGCGATGCGCGCGGCCATGTCCTTGAATTGGGTCACGAACTGGTCGCGCGTGGGATAATCCGCCGGCATGATCTGCAGCACGCGGACCAGGCCGCCCATGACCCAGCCTTCGCCGCGCGACCAGAACATCTTCTTTCCGTTGGACTCCTTCTTCTTGATGAAAGTCGCGTCGCGATAGAAAAGATGTTCATCGGGATCGTAAAGGTTTTTGGAGGTGATCCACCACTGGTGGTCGAGGTAATTCAGGTACTTGATATCGTCCGTGGCCTTGTAGAGTTTCGCCCACGCCGGCGGGGCCATGTACAGGGCATCGCACCACCACCAGATGATGTGATTGGGATTCGTCGTAGAACTCGCCCCCTGATCGCCTCCGCCGCCGCGGCCGGCGGGATACCCTTCAATGTTGATCTGCCCATCGAGTGCGCGCTGCGTCGGCTCGATGATCCAGTCCGATTTGTATTGCGAATAAAGATCAAGGTAGGTCTGCGACAGGCATTCGGAATTCGCGTTGAGGATCGCCACGCGCCCGTTGGCCGGCGGGGTTGGCGGAGGCGCGGCAGCCTGATCGCCGCCGCCGGCCGCATCCGCCCCGGCGGGAGGAGTCAGATCGCCGGGATTGCCGCTGCCGGGGAGGGTGATGCCCCAGTGAAATCCTTCGGACATCGCCACCATCGCATCGTGATAACGCAGATCGCCCGTCGATTGCGAAGCCGCCAGGAAGCCGCAATAAAGCGCGCCGAAGGTCCACTGCTGGTTGAAGTATTTTTCCGCCCGGGCCAGTTGCCAGTCGGCGACCTTGGCAATGGCCTTTTTCACCGCCGGGGTCGTCAGGTCCGCGGTGATATCCGTAGCGATCGGACCGGGATTATTTGGCGAATCGCCAAAGTGGTTGGTCGCGTCGCCAGACGCGCCGGTGATTTCAGCATTGGTCAATTGCGGTTCCGTCGCGGTCTGGGCCTGGGCCAGTGAGCAACAACCCAAAGTCAACGCCAGGCCCGCTACCGCGCCGCGCAGATAATCAGACATGTGCCGTCCCTCTCGATAGGAAGTCATTCATCAAAAATTCATCCCGATATTTACGCGCCGATGGCGCGACGCGCCAGGACGCTTCCTCTTTTACAGCCCAACGCCTATCTTTGTTGAGGCAACGGCATTGGATACAGAGGGTATGCAGATTACACCTTCTCCCTCGCCACCCCAAGGCGGCAACTATTGGACCGGCAAAGATCACGGCAGGTTTCTGCGGATTCAAGGAATTCAGATGGCCATTCAGCGACGTGGCGGATTTTTTCGGAAAATTCTTCCTCTTCTGAGTATTTTTCTTCTCGGACGCGCGGCATTGGCGGATTCCTCAGGCGGCAATTCATCACCCCAGCGCGTGCGTGTGACCGAGCCGTTTGATTCCGACTGGCGTTTTTCCCTCGGCGATGCCGCTAAAGCTCAGGATGCCGCCTTCGACGACTCCGCCTGGCGAAGACTCAATGTGCCTCACGACTGGAGCATCGAGGGAACCATTGACCAGGCGAATTCCAGCGGCAAGTCAGAAGCGTTCCTCCCCACGGGCGTCGGCTGGTATCGCAAACACTTTGCCTTGCCCGCCTCATTCTCCGGCCGGCGCGTTTTCATTCAGTTTGATGGCGTGATGGCCAATAGCGACGTTTTTATCAATGGCTTTAACCTCGGCCACCGACCGTATGGCTATGTCAGCTTTCAGTATGACATGACCGGCCACCTCAATTTCGGCGGCCAGGACAATGTCCTTTCCGCTCGGGTGGATGATTCCGCCCAGCCCGCCTCGCGCTGGTATGCCGGCTCGGGAATCGAGCGCCATGTCCGCCTGGTCGTCACCGACCCGGTCCATCTCGACGAGGGCGGCGTTTATATCACCACGCCCAAAGTAGCCGCCGATCAGGCGACGGTGCATGTCACAACCCACCTCGTCAATGAATCGGACCAATCCGTTCCCCTGCGCGTCGAGACGACCGTTTACGGTCCCGATGGCCAGCCTGTCGCGGCCGACCCCAGCGACATTGAGTTGCTCCCCGGCGGGCAATCCATCGACATCCAGCAGGACATCTTCGTCAAGAATCCCAGGCTCTGGAACCTCGACCAACCCAATCTCTATACGGCGCTTTCGCGCGTCACCAGCGGCACGCGCACGTTGGACGACACGGTCTCCACCTTTGGCATCCGCGAATTTCATTTCGATCCGGACACGGGTTTTTGGCTCAATGGCAAGAATTTCAAGATTTTCGGCTGCGCCATTCATTGCGAAGCCGGCGCCTTCGGCGGCGCCGTGCCGCTGGGCGTCTGGGAGCGCACGCTGGCCGCGCTCAAATCGGTCGGCTGCAACGCCATCCGCACGGCGCATAATCCTCCCGCGCCGGAATTTCTCGACCTGTGCGACCGCATGGGCTTTCTGGTCATGGACGAAATGTTCGACGTCTGGACCGTCGGCAAGACGCCTCTGCAAAGCCGCACCGTGCTGAACGATTATCATTCCTATTTCCGCGATTGGTGGCAGAAAGATGTGACCGACACGATCCTCCGCGACCGCAATCACCCCAGCATCATCCTCTGGAGTGCCGGCAATGAGATTCATGACATCACGCCTACCGGGCAATTGGGTTTCCAGATTTTCACGCCGCTGCGCGATCTGATTCACCAGCTTGATTCTTCCCGCCCGGTGACGCTCGCGGTTTTGCGGCCCAATATTAATAATGTCTACACCAACGGCTTTTCCGAATTGATGGACGTGGTCGGCCAGAATTACCGCGAGAACGAAATCATCGCCGCCCACCAGCAGAATCCCGCTCGCAAAATCATCGGCACGGAAAACCGCCTTGACGTGGCCACCTGGCGCTGGCTGCGCGATAACCCGGCGTATTCCGGGCAATTCCTGTGGACCGGCGTTGATTATCTGGGCGAATCCCCCGCCTGGCCGGCGATTTCGCACGTGTCGGGCCTGTTCGACCGCACGCTGCTCGCGCATGCGTCGGCCTATCAGCGCAAGAGCTGGTGGACGAGTGATCCGGTTGTGCGCGTGGCCCGCGTGCTGCCCGCCCCGCGGCCAACTCGACCCGCCGAAACTGATCCCGGCATCGACACCGGCCCGGCGCCCGGACCGCAATATCTCTCCGATTGGACGCCGCGCGATGGCCTCGGTTATATGGCAAATCTCGAAGTCTACACCAATTGCGATTCCGTCGAGCTGTTCCTCAATGGCAAATCCCTTGGCTCGCAAAACCGCCACCCCGATGATTCGCCCCTGACTTGGCGCGTCGCCTACGAACCCGGCGATTTGAAAGCGGTCGGCACGATCGCCGGAAAAGCCGTGGCGACGCATGAACTGCGCACCGCCGGACAAGCCGCCAAAGTGGTGTTGAGCATCGACCAGGCCAACTTATCCCCCAATTGGGACGATGTCGCTTTCGCAAGAGCGCGAGTCGTCGATGCGGAGGGAATCGAAGTCCCCGATGCGACGAACCAGATCTATTTCCAGATTTCCGGCCCGGCCATCATCGCCGCCGTCGATAACGGCGATGTTCAAAGCCACGAACCCTTCCGCGGCGCCGATCGCCACGCCTACCAGGGAAGTTGCCTGGCCATCATCCAGGCCACCGCCCCGAGCGGAAAAATCACCCTGACCGCATCGGCAGATGGCTTGGAAAGCTCGTCGGCTGACATTGCGGCGGTGAGCGACGCGAAGCGCTGAGTGGGGGCTCCAGGCATACCCGACGAACCCATGAACCCAACGAGCTCGGAATCAATTGGCTTGGAATTGCATAGAGAGAGAAATGAACGCCGAGACTCAGAGACGCCAAGGAATGCAGCAGACAAAACTCGGATTCTGAATTGGTCTTCTCGGCGTCTTTGCGTCTCGGCGTTCATTCCTCTACCAAGGCTCTCCGGCTTGATCGAGAGTCCCGGATCGCTAAAATTACGCGCATTCACGGTGGCCGTAGCTCAATTGGTAGAGCACAAGGTTGTGGTCCTTGGGGTCGCGGGTTCGATCCCCGTCGGTCACCCTTTCCGCTGAGTCACGCCGATTGGATCAGATAACGCACCTCTCCCAGGTTGGGCGGCGCGGTCGAAAATACTCGAAAAACCGTTGCCAACAGCTCCGCCACGCATATTGGATAATCGCCTTCTCATCAATTCTTCGCGCCGCGCGCGGATAAACGGCATCTACATAATTAACGCGATCTCACGGAATATTTTCCCGGCGGCGCGCAACTGTACGGGCGACCGTCGGTTTGGCGGCCGGTGGTGAGGTCGGGGATTTTGCTTTGTTTCACTCCATTGCGGAGGGCGTGATGTCTGCCTTTCGTCCCGGTGCGGTTGCGGCGCTTTGTTTGTTGACTCTGGGGATTGTTTCGCTGGCGGCCGACGCGCCGGAGGGCAATCCGCCCAACCAGCAGGTACTGGGATTTGAATCGACGGATAAGCCGATCTACCGGGCCGGGGAAATCGTCTATATCCGCACGGTGGTTCTTGGGGCCAATACTCATAAGCCCCTGGCAGACGGTTCAAGCGACACGGCGATGGTGCGCGTCACCGGCCCCAAGGGTGAGATTCTCGGCAGCGGCTACGCGAGAATGCAGGATAGCGTGGTCGGATACGCCTGGAATATCCCGCCGGGCGCGACAGGCGGGCAATACAAAGTCGTCACGGAGTTTCCCTACTCAGGCTATCCGCCGGCGGAGCGGAAATTTGAGGTCCGCGCCTATCGCACGCCGCGCCTCAAAGGAGAGATTGTCTTCTTGCGCGACGGATTTGGGCCGGGCGATCTCGTTCAGGCGTCGCTGCATGTTGAGCGAGCCGAAGGCGGCGTGCCGGCCGGGGCGAGTGTGGACGTTAACGCAATCGTCGACGGCGCTTCGGCTTATCATGGCACAACGACTGTGGACGCGCAAGGCAACTGCGCGGTCCAGTTGACATTGCCTACGCAGATCAGCGTCGGCGACGGCACGCTTTCCCTTGCCGTCAGCGACGGAGGCGTCGTCGAACCGATTGCCAAGACGATCCCGATTCTGGTTAACAGCGTGGATATCTCTTTCTATCCCGAAGGGGGCGATCTTGTCGCCGGTCTGAGCGATCGGGTTTATCTGGAGGCGCGCACGCCTGCGAAGAAACCCGCGGACATTCGCGGACAGATTATCGATTCACATGGTTCAGTCGTCGCCGAGGTGAATACCGCCCATGAGGGTCGTGGGCGGTTCACCTTTACTCCTCGCCTCGACGAAAGCTACAGCCTCAAACTGCTGGAGCCGGCGGGGATTTCCAGGCTCTTTCCGCTGCCGGGCGTGGTTGCCAGCGGCGTGACCCTCACTGCCGCCAATGATGTGACAGAAAAAGACCAGCCGTTGGTGATGCGCTGCGCGGCGACGGATGGCGGGGACTACACGCTTACGTTGAGGAAACATAATACGGAGATTTGCTCGCGCGGCGTTGATTTGCAGCCGGGAGTCGCGGCTGACGTGTCGGTGGACCTGCCGGCATGGGCGGATGGGGTGCTGACGGCGACGATCAGCGGACCGTTTGGCTTCGTGAAAGCGGAACGCCTGGTTTTCCGCCAGAGCGATCACAATCTGCGCGTGACGGTGACGGCGGATAAACCAATCTATATGCCGGGGGATTCAGCGACGATCACGGTTACTACCGCTGACGAAAATGGAAACCCGGTTCCCGCAGTGGTCGGCATCACCGCGACGGATTCGACCGTATTGGAAATGCCCGAGCAGCGCGATCGCGCCCCGCGCCTGAGCGAGATGGTGTTGCTGGAAAACGACGTGCGGGAATTGGCCGATGCGCAGGTTTATCTTGATCCGACCGATCCCAAAGGGCCGATGGCGGTTGATCTGCTGCTGGGGACGCAAGGCTGGCGGCGATTTGCGACGGCTGACGAGGCGAAATTCCTGGCGGAATATGGCGACGCGGGGCGGAGGGCGCTGGCGGATAGACAGCCGCCGCGGCCACCGAGGCCCGCAATTTTCGGCGGTGGCTTCGGTGGCGGAGGAGGCGCTGGCGGTCGCCGTGCATTTGGAGGTGCCCGAGGTGGAATGGGTGGAGCCGGTGCAGTCCCCATGGAACTTGGCGTCCAGGGCGGCGTCGATTTAGGCGCTGCGGCGGCCGCGGCGGCGTCCCCGCCCGGCGATTTCGTCCTGGCGGAGAAGGAGGCCGCCGCGGGAGACGTTATTGGCAATGATGAAATGCACGGCTTGATGTTGATGCCGGCCGGCCGACTTGCACGGCGATCCGCGCCGGAGGTTCGCATCTACGCCCACGATCTCGCGCCCGATTACCATCCCGGCCAGCGAGCTGATTTTACCGAGACCCTTTACTGGTCCGCGGGCGTCGCCACTTCGTCCGATACCGGAACGGCAACCGTCTCCTTCCAATTGAATGACTCGGTCACCAGTTTCAAAGTCCGCGCCGATGGTTTTGATTCGTCGGGCGCCTTGGGCGAAGGAACCGCGACGGTGACGTCGGTTGAGCCGTTCTATATTGAGCCAAAGTTGCCGCTGGAGGTCACCGCCGGCGATGTGATCCGCCTGCCCATTGCGGTGGTTAACGGCACCTATGGCACGCTTAACGCTCAGATGATTCTCCAGGCCGATTCCCCGCTCACCATCGGCCCGGTCGCGCCGCTGTCCCTCGCCCCGGGCGGGCGGGATCGGCGCGTGAGTGAGATCGCGGTCGGGGCCGTGCCGGGTGTTGCCAGCGTGCGAATTCAAGCCAGCGCCGGAGATTACTCCGATCAGGTCACGCGCCAGTTGACCGTGAAACCGCTGGGATTCCCGACGGAAATCTCCAAGGGCGGGCTTCTCGACCCTAACGCGCAGGTAACCCATGCGATTGAAATTCCCGATTCCCTCGTGCGCGGCAGCCTCGTGGCCAGTGCCGCTCTTTATCCCACGCCAGTCGGCAATCTCACTGAGGCCCTCAAGCGCCTCATGCAGGAACCGTACGGCTGCTTTGAGCAGACGAGTTCGACGACTTATCCGCTGGTAATGGCCGATCAATATTTTATGTCTCACAGCGGAGTCGATCCGCGCGTGATCGCGCAGAGCAACGAACTTCTGGACAAAGGCTACCAACGCCTCCTCGGTTTTGAGTGCCAGAATAAAGGGTACGAATGGTTCGGCGAAGACCCGGGCCATGAGTGCCTGTCGGCTTACGCCATCCTCGAATTCACCGACATGTCCGCGGTGCGAACGGTCGACGCGGGCATGCTCGCCGATACGCGCAAATGGCTGTTGGCCCGCCGCGACGGCAAAGGCGGCTTCACCCATGAGCGCCGCGCGTTGCATACCTGGATCACCGACCCCGATTGCGCCGACAGCTATTGCACCTGGGCGCTGTTGGAGTCGGGGGAGAAGAATCTCGACCCCGAAGTCCGCCGCGTGAAGGAGGTGGCGGCGAGCGATACCAATAGTTACGTCAAAGCACTGGCCGCCAACGTGCTTTCATTGTCCGGCGACAAAGAGGGGGCCAAACATTTTATGGATGAACTCGCCGCGCGCCAGGAGAGCGACGGCCACGTCTCCGGCGCGACCGCCAGCATCGTGGGGAGCGAGGGAGAGAGCCTGCAGATTGAAACCGCCTCGCTGGCGACGCTGGCGTGGCTGCGCGATTCAGCTTATGCCGGCAACGTCGAGCGGGCCGTGGAATTCCTGGCCAATTCCTGCCAGGACGGGCGGTATGGATCGACGCAATCGACCGTTTTGGCGCTCCGCGCGATCGTGCGGCACGATCAAGTCCGCGCCCATCCAGCCGCTGCGGGAACGGTTCAGCTCCTTATCGACGGCGCCGCCGTCGGCGAGCCGATGGCGTTTAACACAGATACCAAAGGGGCCATCCAACTGCCGGATTTTTCCAACCTCTTGACGCCTGGCAAGCACGCCGTTGCCCTGCGCATGTCCAAGGGCGCAAGCTTGCCCTACGTGATGGATGTTGCCTTCAACAGCATCAAGCCCGCGTCGTCGGATTTGTGCAAAGTGTCGATCGATGTTTCCCTCAAGGACGCGCAGCTTACCGAAGGCGGCACGACCGAGGCGGATGCGATCATCACTAATCGCACCGGAGCGGCAATTCCCACGCCCATCGCCATCGTCGGACTGCCGGGCGGATTGGAGGTGCGCTACGACCAATTGAAGGAACTGGTCAAGGCGCAGCGCATCGCCGCCTACGAAGTGCGCGGCCGCGAGGTCATTTTGTATTGGCGCGATCTGGAGGCGAACCAGACCGTGCGGATTCCCCTGAGCCTTACCGCCGCGGTTCCGGGCGATTACACCGGGCCGGCGAGCCGGGCGTATTTGTATTACACCGATGAGTACAAGCAGTGGGCGGATGGATTGAAGGTGTCCATTGCGGCGAAGTAAACGCCTCTCAAGAGCAGCGCCCGCTCGGCGAAACCCCCACCTCAATCCTCCCCCGGACAAATACCGGGGGAGGAGAAGAATCCCCGATTTGAGATTCCCCGCTAACTTATAATGGCCCCTCCCGGCTATAGTTGCGATGATGGTCCGTGAAGGGAAATCGCCATGAAAATCATCCTCTCCATCCTCGGCGCGTTTGTGCTGTTCATTCTGATAATCCTGATCGCAGGCATTGCCAGCTATAACGGCCTGGCGTCGGGCGCCCAGCAGGTCGACCAGCAATGGGCTCAGGTGCAAAACGTCTATCAGCGGCGGGCCGATCTGATCCCCAATCTGGTGGCTACCGTTTCCGGGGCCGCTAATTTCGAGAAATCCACGCTGGTGGAAGTTACCGAGGCCCGCGCATCCGTGGGCAAGGTGACTATCAATCCCAGCAACGCCCCAGCCGACGCGGCGACGCTCCAGCAGTTTGATCAGGCTCAGGGGAATCTTTCCAACGCGCTGTCACACCTCATGGTGGTGGTGGAGCGATACCCCGATTTGAAGAGCAACCAGAACTTTGCCGATTTGCAGGCCCAGCTTGAAGGGTCGGAAAATCGCATCGCCTATGAGCGCGGCAGATTCAACGATGTCGTTCAGCAGTACAATTCGCGCGTGGTGAGTTTTCCGTCCATGATCCTCGCTCGCCTGGGCGGCTTCACGACCAAGCCGTATTTCGCGGCCGCTCCGAGCGCGGCGACTCCGCCGCAGGTGCAGTTTGATTTCGGCGGGGCCACAACTGCGCCGGCTCACTAAAGGGATATGACAAAACAATGCCGCGTTGGTTGTGGATTATTCTCGCCTTGCCCGGCCTGATTATCGTGTCGGCTGCTTCCGCGCCGGCGGAAGTCATTCCGCCCGCGCCGGCGCACTACGTCAACGATTATGCCAACGTCCTGCGCTCGCCGCGGCAGTTGAACGACGAACTCGACCAATTCGAGCGGTCCACCAGCAACCAGATCGTCGTAGCCATCTATCCGGCGATGCAGTCGGATTCGTCGATTGACGATTACACGCTGCGCATCGCCAACGCCTGGAAAGCCGGCGGGAAGAAATACGACAACGGGGCGATCCTCTTCATTTTCATCGACCAGCGCAAGATGTTCATCCAGGTCGGCTACGGCCTGGAAGCAAACCTGCCTGACGCGCTGTGCAAGCGAATCATCGACCAGGCAATCGTGCCGTCCTTCAAACGCGGCGATTACAACGCCGGCGTAGTTGCCGGCGTGCATGCCCTGATGGAGGCGGCGCTGACGGGGAACTACATGGGCAACGGGTCCACCGCCCATGACAGCCTTTTTTCCAACGGCATTCCCTGGTTCTGGATACTTTTCATCGCTTTTCTCCTGGCGCGCTTCTTTCTCTTCCGCCGCGCCACTGTCTATGGCAGCTATGGCCGGCGCGGAAGCTGGTACTTTAACCCCATCATCTTCACGGATTTTGGTCGCGGAAGCTGGGGTGGCGGAGGCGGAAGCTGGGGCGGCGGTTTTGGTGGAGGAGGCGGACGCGGTGGCGGCGGGTTCAGCGGCGGGGGCGGCAGCTTTGGCGGCGGCGGCGCGGGAGGAAGCTGGTGATATCGCCATGAATCGCCGCCATTTTCTCGCCCAGATTGACGACCCGGCCATTCAAGCCGCCATCCAGAAGGCGGAGATTTCCACGACCGGCAAGATTCACGTCTATGTCTGCCATCACGATGTGGCGGACCCATTGCTTATCGCACAGCAGCATTTTTCGCGGCTGGGCATGGATCGCACCCCGCATCGAAATGCCGTTCTGATCTTTGTAGCCCCTGAATCCCACAAATTTGCCATCATCGGCGACAAAGCCGTCCACGAAAAATGCGGCGACGAATTCTGGTCGCGCGTGGCCGGCGAAATGGTGGAATATTTCAAGAAAGATCAATGGACGGCCGCCCTCACGCACGGGATCCGCAAGGCGGGGCAACTGCTGAGCGAACATTTCCCGGCGAGGACGCACGCCGCGAAATGAGGCTCTTGGTGTTCCCGGGGGGAAGAATGAACGCTGAGACGCAGAGGCGCAGAGGAAGAAAATGCGGAGGAAGACATTAGGATATAGGCCGTGAAGTCAGACGAGCCAACGCCGAAGCGGGAAGAAACTGGGGTGGACGATGTTCGCCGTGTGCGCGAGCAAATTGCACGCGAGCACAATGGTGATCTCGCGGCGCACGTGGCCGAGACTAACCGCATTGCCGAGGAAATACGCAAGCGATGTCGCCTTGGCCCGGTTGTGCCCC
>JBEKYH010000007.1:0-24568 GCA_049511115.1 Tepidisphaeraceae bacterium
CTCCACCATGATCGATCTGAAGACAACTATCGGGAACCCCGAGTTTTTCCCCGTCCTCGAGCATTACGACTTTTTCAACCACGCCGGCGTATCCCCCCTGCCCAAACCCTCGGCGGACGCCTTCGTTGAATACGCCAAACAGGTGGCCACGTTGGCCTACGTCAACTCGCGCTGGCCAGCGCGAATCGACGAAACCCGCGAGCTTTCGGCGACTTTCCTCAACTGCACCAAGGAGGAGATTGCTTTCATCCGCAACACCAGCGAAGGCCTCAGCATTGTCGCCAACGGCATCGACTGGCATCCGGGCGACCGCATCGTCACCACCAACGTCGAATACCCCGCCAACATGTACCCCTGGATGAACACGTCCGCCCGGTTTGGCACCGAAGTCGTCCGCGTAAACGAAGAAACCGACGCCAATGGCCGCCGCGCCGTGCCGATGGAGAAAATCTTCGAAGCCGCCCGCCACCCCAACACCCGCCTGATCGCCCTCTCCCACGTCGAATTCGCCAGCGGCCAGCGCCACGATCTCGCCGCCATCGGCGAATTCTGCCGCCAGCAGCGCATCCTCCTCAGCGTCGATGCCATTCAATCACTCGGCGCCGTCCCCGTCGACGTGAAGGCCATGAAGATCGACTACCTCTCCGCCGACGGCCACAAATGGCTCCTCGCCCCCGAAGGCGCCGGCATTTTCTATTGCCGCAAGGAGCTACTGCAACAGACACGCCCACTGACGATTGGATGGATGAACGTGGTCAACGCGCAGAACTTCGATCAATACGATTTTACGTTGCGCGCCGATTCGGGGCGATTTGAATCCGGCAGCCATAATGTGCCGGGCGTGCTGGCGTTGAAGGAATCGCTGGCCCTATTGCACGGCCTAGGCATGGAGGCGGTTTCGCAGCGCATCAAAACGCTGGGCGACTATCTCATCGAGCGGCTTTCATCCAAGGGCTACACCATCGCCTCGCCGCGCGCGGGGAACCAATGGAGCGGCATCATCAGCTTCGTTTCCCCCAAACACGACTCCGCCCAGATCATGGCCATGCTTCGCAAGGACCACAAAACCGAACTCATGGTCCGCGACAAACGCCTCCGCGTCGCGCCGCATTTTTACAACACCGAGGCTCAGATGGACCGGCTGGTGGAACACCTGCCGGCCCACTGACCGCGCCAAGGTATAATTCCTGGTTGTGGCAACCCCGCTCTCCTACCCCCCTCCCCCGGTATTTCCGGGGGAGGGCCGGGGTGGGGGCTCTTAGCAGTCCGCGACGATCGGGCGTTCTATTCACGCGCCAGAAGAAAGAGGAAACGACATGCGGCTAACATTGTGGCCGATCCAAGTTGCCGTGCTAAGCAGCGCATTACTAACCGCATCATGCGCCACTCCTCCACCGCCTGCTACCCAACCCGTGTTGGACCCAGCCGCCTCGCTCACGGGCGTGCGATTGAAAGTCTCCATGGATCGCGCCCAGATCAAAGTCGGCGACCCGGTCGTGCTCAACGTTGTTTTTGAGAATCTCACGAAGCAGGAATGGGGAGAGTTGATTCCCGAGGTAAATTTCACTTTCCACATCGTTGGCGCGGTTACACGAGACGTTCCCATGACCAGGTTGGAAAAATCATTTAAAGAACCACCGTTTCCGTATGGAGGTATCAACGTTGAGCCAGGCTATCTTATTCAGCCCAATTCGGCAGTTCTGTACCCCGTCAGGCTGGACGAATTATTCGACCTTACGGTCCCCGATCTTTATACCGTTTCTGTAAGCTTCGATGCTCCGATCGGCGACAAAGACGGTCATACTGGAAACTCGATGATTCCGGTTGAGTCAAACGAGCTTCACTTCCTTATGATCGGACCCGGTTTGGATGTGGGAAAGATCATCCCGCTGCCGGAGGACGCAAAGGTCCCGACCTCACTAGCCACATCCCAACCGACCGCCGCGCCGTGACCTCGCCGAATAATCGCCCCAGCGGTTCCCGACCTGTTTAATCATTCAACAAATCTTTCCGCATTCGCGATTCAAAAACGGCGTTCACCCCCCAACTGGCCCGACCAATTAAACCACATACGTCGTACAACAATGAACACAACTCGCCATAATCCCCGCTCCAGCCAATGCCTTTCACAATCTTGTGTTTAATGCCGCGGAATATTCCGTGCCAGAAGATAGAGGGGGAGTATATATCTCCCCGCTGAAAGTCCCCAGCCTTTTCGCCGCTCGCAGCAGCGAAAAGAATCAGGCCGGCGCCCGCATGAGGTGCTCACTTGCCGCCATCCGAGCACCCCGCCTTCATCCAACAATTGGCAATTCCACCCAGACGTCTTTGAATTGCCGTGAAGGCGATGTTTCCATTCTTACGCCAGGCTCTGCCCGCCGATCACGGCCAGAGATTCCTGCCCGTATTGCGCCGATTCTGTCTCGTTCCAAACCGACCTTGCCTTTTGTGCCCGACGACCTGATCGCTTCGTCGCGCCGGCAGACAGGCCATCCGTGGGCGGATGGACTGGAACGATTCCCGACAGGATGAGGACCTTCCGATTATCGCGTGCATCCGCCAGTCCCAATCTGGCCAGATGCCTCCAAACGCCACGGCGTCTGCATTGCCGTCTTGCGCCGGTTCGAAGAGATAGCTGAAAGTAACCGCGGAGGCGCGGAGTTCGCAGAGACTAAGAAATCAATTTATGATTTTTCTTCTCCGCGTCCTCCGCGCCTCTGCGGTTAAAATTGGCTTTCTCATCGGAAGAGCTCCCGACTACGGTCACGGGGCAGTACCCCACACGTTCACGTCAGCGGCTCGAACCCTCTGAGCGTGGCTATGCCAGGACTCCGACCGCTGCCGTTTCAGCCGCATGTAGCAGCGCGTGGTTCCCGGCTGACAGGTTCCAAAAACTCGAGCGGCAGCGCGCTAGAACACCACCGCATCCTTCAACATCGGCGCCGTCATATCCCTATTCGACAGCGTCGGCGAAGGAATGTCATACCACACCTTCGGCAACCCCAGCGCCGGATCATTCCAGCGCACGCCGTATTCATCCTGGCCGGTGTATTCCACGTTCACCAGGTACATCACCATCGCCTCCTGCAAAATGGCGTACCCGTGCAAAACACCCGGCGGAATCAGCAGCGCGCGCGGCTTCTCCGCCCCCAACTCCAGGCAGATCGCCTTGCGATGTGTCGGCGATTTGGGCCGCACATCCACCAGCGCCACGCGAACCTGCCCCACCGGCACGAGCCAATAGTCCGATTGCAACCGATGGTAATGCAACCCCCGCACCACGCCGCTTGCCGAGCGGCTGATGTTCCACTGCGCCACTTTCATTCCCTCGCCCATCCATGAGGCGCGATACGCCTCATAGAACGCGCCGCGCCCGTCACCGAAAACTTTCGGGTTAAACAAAACCGCCCCGTCAATCTCGGTCTTCTCGGGGCTTCCGTTATTTTGCGCCATGCTCATGCGATTGATTTCCCTGCTGAAAATAATTCCCTGTTCAAGCTGAAAACTCTCGCTCATGTGGCGTAATCACAATCCCCCCGCGCGCCACAAACGCCGCTTCCCGCCGCAAAATCTCCTGCGCGTGGTTCCACGCCAGCAGCAGCAATACATCCGGATTTTCCGTTTGCATCGCCTCCGGCGGCAATATCGGCTGGTGCGTCCCCGGCACATGCCATCCCTGCTTGGCCGGCGTCGAATCGATCACCGCCGGGCACAGGTCCGTCCCGATATGGCAATAATTTAGGACGACCGTCCCCTTCGCCGGCGCGCCGTAACCCAGGATTTTCTTGCCGCTCTTTTTCAGTTCCGCCAATCGCCGCCCCAGCCCCAGCTTTTCCGCCGCGACCTTTTTCGCGAATGGCGCAAACGCGACTGGATCAGCCAGATTGGCCGCAGTCTCGCGCTCGATCCACTCGCGCACGCCGCCCCCCACTCCCTGCCCATGCACCGCCGTGCAGCGGATCGTCCCACCGTGCACCGGAAAATGCTCGACTCTTTCCAACCGCAATCCATGCCGGTTGAGCAACCCCGCCAGCGGACGCACCGCAAAATAGCTCAGATGCTCATGATAAATGGTGTCGTATTCCGCCCGCTCCAGCAGATCAGCCAGATAAGGAACCTCGATCACCACCCCGCCCGCCGGCGCCAGCAGGTGCTTCACGCCGCGGAACAAATCATCCAGATCGTCCGTGTGCCCCAGAACGTTGCACGCCACGATCAAATGCGCGCTACCCGCGACCCGGGCGATTTCCCGCGCCAGCGGTTCAGTGAAGAATTCCGAAACCGTCGGCACCCCGCGCGCCGCCGCCATCACCGCGATATTCCGCGCCGGATCCACCCCCAGCACCCGCGCGTCGCGCCGGCGGATGCTCGCCAGCGCCGTCCCGTCGTTGCTCCCGATCTCCACCACCAGCCCGCCCGGCGGCACAAATTCATCCCCCGCCTGATTCACCAGCGCGGCAAAATGCTCGCTCATCAACCGGCTGCTGGAGGTAAAAAATAAATAGCTGCGAAACAGCAGCGACGCCGGCACCACATGCCCAAGCTGCACCATCCCGCACTTCGTGCAAAGTCGAAGCGAAAGCGGAAACCGCAATTCCGCCTTACCCAGGTCCGCAGGCTTGACCAGCGAATTCGCCGGCGGCATTTCGCCCAGGTTCAGAACCTCGACCAGATCACCGTGGAGACACGCCCGGCACGTCCACCGTTCCCAATCCGCGCTGGCTCGCCCGCCCACGCTGTCGGCCAGCGCGTCATAATCGCGCCGCAGGTGGTCCGCCAAAGCCTGCTGCGGCGGCGCGAAAGCCTCCAGGGACTTTCCCGCCACCGCAGCAGCAGTATCGGACTCTTTGGATGTCGTATGTGCGCGCGTGGTCATTCCCGCCGATTATCGGCGGATCAGACGCCGACTTCCACTCTTTCCTCACGATGAGGCGTGGGGGCCGACGGACGCCCGCCCGATTCGCCCGATTTAATCCGCATCCCGAAGAAGGACCGGTAAACAAATATCGCGGCAATCAGGAAGCAGACAGCCGCCAGAGCGAATGTCAGGTCGCGGTTCATCGCCACCGCCAACTGCACGGCCAGCAGGCCGAACAGAGTGGAAAACTTGATGATCGGGTTCAACGCCACAGACGACGTATCCTTGAACGGATCGCCCACGGTGTCGCCGACAACCGTCGCCGCATGGAGGGGCGTTCCCTTTTCACGCAATTCCACTTCCACGATCTTCTTGGCGTTATCCCAGGCGCCGCCCGCGTTGGCCATGAAAATCGCCTGGAACAATCCGAAAATCGCCAGCGAGATGAGGAAGGCCACGAAGAAGAACGGCTCAATGAATGCCGCCGCCAGCGTCATGAAGAAAACGGTGAGGAAGATGTTGAACATCCCCGCCTGGGCGTATTTGGTGCAGATTTCCACGACTTTCTGGCTGTCTTCGGTCGAGGCTTTGGCCGCCCCGTCCAGCTTCATGGTGCGCTTGATGTATTCGACAGCCCGATAGGCGCCGGTGATGACCGCCTGGCAGCTTGCTCCGGAGAACCAGTAGATTTCCGCCCCGCCTGCCAGCAGTCCCAGCAGGAACGGAGCATGCAAAATGGACAAGTTGGCAATCGCCGTCTGATCCGTCAGCCCTTTGGTCAGCAGCACGATGATCGAGAAAATCATCGTCGTCGCGCCGACCACGGCCGTTCCGATCAGCACTGGTTTGCTGGTCGCTTTGAACGTGTTGCCCGCCCCGTCGTTCTCTTCGAGCATGTACTTGGCTCGCTCGAAGTTGGGGGTGATGTTGTAGTCGCGCTTCAACTCCGCTTCGATGCCCGGAATGGTCTCGATCAAACTCAATTCATAAATGCTCTGCGCGTTGTCCGTCACCGGTCCATAGGAGTCGACGGCGATGGTCACCGGACCAAGGCCCAGGAACCCAAACGCCACCAGACCGAAGGCAAACACCGTCTCGGCCACCATCAACTCGCCCAGCCCCTGGCCGGCGATCCAGCACGCGACGGCCATCAGCGAAGTGATCGTCACGCCGCCGATCCAGAAGGCGCTGAAGTTGCCCGCCGTCAATCCGCTGAGGATGTTCAGCGAAGCTCCGCCCTCGCGGCTGGCCGAAACAATTTCCCTGACATGCCGGCTGCGCGTGGACGTGAAGAACGTCGTCACTTCTGGAATGATCGCCCCGGCAAGCGTTCCGCAACTGATGATTGAGGCCAGTTTCCACCAGAGCGTGTCGTCGTTGCCAATATGCGGAATCAAAACGTAGGACGCGGCAAACGTGCAGGCGATGGACAGGATTGACGTCAGCCACACCAGCGCTTCCAACGGCGTTTCAAAATTCATCTTGTCGGCGTTGCCGTACTTGGCATGGGTCAGCATTTGATTGAACAGATAGCTCACGCCGCTGACCAGCAACATGACCAGACGCATGACGAAGATCCAGACCAGGAGCTGGACCTGGACGGACTGCGCGGTCGCGGTGGCCGCCGCGAGTTGAACCGCATTGGCCGATTCGCTGGTGATTCCCGCCGGCAGGAAGTGCGAGGGGGTAATCGCCAGAAGAATGAACGTGATCAGCGCCACGCCGGTTACGCCGTAGGTTTCAAAACCGTCCGCGGTCGGGCCGACGCTGTCGCCGGCGTTGTCGCCGGTGCAGTCAGCGATGACGCCGGGATTGCGGGCATCGTCCTCCTTGACGTTAAACACGATCTTCATCAAATCCGACCCGATATCGGCGATCTTGGTGAAAATGCCGCCGGCCACGCGAAGAGCCGCCGCGCCCAACGACTCGCCGATGGCGAAGCCGATAAAACACGGACCGGCCAGATTCGAGGGGACAAAAATCAGGATCAACAGCATGATCAGCAATTCGACGCTGATGAGCACCATGCCGATGCTCATGCCCGCGCGAAGCGGAATGGCATGCACCTGGTACGGCTTGCCCGGCAATGACGCCATGGCCATCCGGCTGTTGGCAAAGGTGTTGATGCGGATGCCGAACGCGGCAACCGAATAGCTTCCGGCGATGCCGACAAGGCTAAACGCCAGAATGATCGCCACGCGCGCCGCGATGGGAATGGTCGCATTCGGCGGCGGCGCCTGAAGGAACCCGAAGTAAGCAATAATCACCAGGGCGATGAACGCCCACAGCATCATGATGAACTTGCCCTGTGTATGCAGGTACGTCTTGCATGTCGAATAAATCAACTCCGACACATCCAGCATGGACTTATGCACCGGAAGGTTCTTCAGATTCTGGTAAATCAGCATTCCGAAAATCAACCCCAGAACGCATACACCCAGTCCCGCCATTAAGAGATGCTGCCCGCTGATGCCGTGGAACTGGACTGAATCCAGCGGCGGCAAGACCAGTGATGATTCATCCGCGCGCGCCATCGGCGCCGCGAACAGACCCAGCCCCGCTGCCGCGGCGACTGGAAGCATCCGTCGAATATTAAAAGTGCTCATGGACTCCTTTTCCTCTGCCGCAGGGTCGCGGCGCTTTCCAACCTCGTTGATCTACCCAATACTAATCGGAGATTTTGCCGGACACCAAGGACAAAAGCCCTAGGGTTTCTCCCGCTTTATCGGATCGGGTGGCTCCCCGATGGTCCGCTCGCCCCATTATCGGGTCAAGCCGACCGACCAGCGCCAATGACCTCCACCGTCATAGACTCCGCCCTTACGATATGCGCAAAGGCCCCGGCGCGGGTACGCCGGGGCCTCTCAATTCCAATCGGCAAAGTCATTTGCGCTACTTTGCTTTCTTGCCGTTCTTGACCGGATAAAGAATCGCCGCATGCGCCGCGGCCAAGCGCGCGATCGGCACGCGGAACGGGCTGCAGCTCACATAGTTCAGCCCAACCTGGTGGCAGAAGTGCACGCTCTTGGGGTCGCCCCCATGCTCGCCACAAATCCCGCACTTGAGCGTCGGCCGCACGCTCCGGCCCTTCTCGACTGCCATCCGCACAAGCTGCCCGACGCCAACCGTGTCCAATGTCTGGAACGGATCGCGATCGAGGATTTCCTTCTTCAAATAATCCGGCAGGAAGCTGTTCACGTCGTCGCGGCTGAATCCGAACGTCATCTGCGTCAGGTCATTGGTGCCGAAGCTGAAGAACTCCGCCACTCCGGCCATCTCGTCGGCCGTCAGCGCCGCCCGGGGGATTTCGATCATGGTGCCGAAGAGGTAATCGACCTTGACCCCCTGCTCGAGCATGACCTGTTTCGCGGTCTCGACAGTGAACGGCTTGAGATAATCCAGTTCCTTCACCGTGCCCGACAGCGGAATCATGATCTCCGGCAGGACCTTGATCTTTTCCTTCTTCACCAGGCAGGCCGCCTCAATGATGGCCCGCACCTGCATCTCGAGGATTTCCGGATACGTGACCGCCAGCCGATCGCCGCGATGTCCCAGCATCGGATTCGATTCATGAAGCTGATTAACCCGGTTCTTCACCTGCTCCAGTGACAACCCAAGGCTCGCCGCGAGTTCCGCCTGATCTTTTTCATTATGCGGCAGGAATTCATGCAGCGGCGGGTCTAACAGGCGGATGGTCACCGGCAGCCCGTCCATCTCGCGGAAAATTCCCACAAAATCCTCGCGCTGATACGGCAGCAGCTTGGCCAGCGCCGTCTTGCGCGTCTCGACTGTCTCGGCCAGGATCATCTCGCGCATGTGGTGAATGCGCTGGGGATCAAAGAACATGTGCTCCGTGCGACACAGGCCGATGCCTTCGGCCCCAAAGGCGCGGGCCGTCTTCGCATCAATCGGCGTGTCTCCGTTGGTGCGAATCTTCAATGTGCGGTACTTGTCGGCCCAAAGCATGATCTGCTTGAACGCTCCGGTAAGCTGCGCCTCGACGGTGGGAACCTGCCCTTCCATCACCTCGCCGGTCGTGCCGTCGATGCTCATAAAGCTATCCGGCCCGTATTGGATGCCGTTGATCGTGAGCGTCTTGCCCTTGGCGTCGATATTCAACGCTCCCGCGCCGGCCACGCAGGGCGTCCCCATGCCGCGCGCCACCACAGCCGCGTGCGAGGTCATTCCCCCAGTGCTGGTCAAAATGCCTTCGGAAACATGCATCCCGCCGATGTCCGCCGGCTCCGTCTCGCGGCGGACCAGAATAATCTGCTCGCCGTTCTTGACGCGCGCCTCCGCCTCTTCCGCGGTGAATGCGAGCTTGCCCACCGCCGCTCCCGGCGACGCCGGCAATCCCTTAGCCAGCACATTTCGCACAGCCTTGGGATCAAAGCCGGGATGCAGCAGTTGATCCAGACTGGCCGGGTCAACCCGCAACACAGCCGTCCGCTCGTCGATCAGTTTCTCCTTCACCAACTCCACCGCGATGCGTACGGCAGCCGCCGCCGTGCGCTTGCCGGTGCGCGTCTGCAACATATAAAGCTTGCCGCGCTCGACGGTGAATTCAAAGTCCTGCACTTCCTTGTAGCGGGCCTCTAACGTGTCCTTAACCGCCAGCAATTCCTTCCACGTCTTCTTCGACCACTGCCCCATCTGTTCGCAGGGGATCGGCGTGCGAATGCCCGCGACGACGTCTTCACCCTGCGCGTTGACGAGAAATTCCCCGTAGAACTTGTTCTCGCCCGTGGACGGATTTCGCGTGAACGCCACGCCCGTCGCGCAATCATCGCCCATATTGCCGAACACCATCGACTGCACATTCACAGCCGTTCCGCGCAATCCGCGAATGTCATTCAATTCGCGATATTTGATGGCCCGGTCGCCCATCCAGCTCTTGAACACGGCTTCAATCGCGTGGGCAAGCTGAAGGTACGGATCAAACGGGAATTCGCTGCCCACATGATCGAGGTAGACTTTCTTGTATCGCCCGACCACTTCCTTCAGGTCGTCCGCCGACAATTCGGTGTCGAGCGTCACGCCCCGGGCGCTTTTCACGGCGCTGAGCTCATGCTCGAAGTGCTCGTGATCCACGCCCATGACGGTGTCCCCGAACATGTTGATCAACCGGCGATAGCTGTCATAGGCAAACCGCGGATTATTCGTCAGCTTGGCCATTCCCTCGACGACTTCATCGTTCATGCCGATGTTCAACACCGTATCCATCATGCCCGGCATGGAGACTTTGGCCCCCGATCGCACAGCCACCAGCAGGGGATTGGTCGGATCGCCAAAATTCTTGCCCGTCGCCTTTTCCACGCGGATCATATTGGCCCGGACTTCCGCCATCAGACCGGCCGGTAACTTCTGGCCGAGATCGTTGTATTCCCCGCAGGTTTCCGTGGTGATTGTGAATCCCGGCGGCACCGGCAGCGGCACCAGCGTCATATCCGCCAGGTTGGCTCCCTTGCCTCCCAGCAGATCTTTCAAATGCGCTCCGCCTTCGGCTTTTCCGTTGCCGAAAAAGTAGACGCGCTTGACGCTCTTTGCAGCGCTTTTGGAAACGCTCTTCGTAATACTCTTGGAAATACTCTTGCCGTTAATCCTCCCGTTGCTCTTGCTGACGCTCTTCCGTGACGACGAACCCGAAACCTTTCGGGCCTTACTCATTAATTTGGGCATAAACCTTCAATCTCCGTAAAAGTAGGATGGCAATATTGGACGTTCCCGGCGCTGGTGTCAATTAGGTAAACGACCGAATCGGCCCCTAGTAGGTTAGGGATGCGCAAGCATGAGTGAATTCCCCCACAATGACGTGTGCGGACTTCATCGCCGCCGAAAAGCGCTCGTAATCGTCGGTCAGCCGCGTTGATACGTCTTTGACTCTCGCCCCCCGGGACCTATATCTTCGCCGTTATGGCAACCCCGGTTACGGCAAAACCCTGGTTTCTCGTGCCCATTTCCGGACCCGTGTTGGCCCCAATTGAATTATCGTCAAAGCCCGGAGGACTCCTCCTCGGCCGCCATGAGCAGTGCGACATCCGTCTACCCGCCAACGCCGAAGGCGTCTCGCGAAACCACGCCCGCATCAGTCACGATGGAACGCGCTGGAACGTCGCGGACCTGGGCAGCCGCTGGGGAACTTTCGTCAATGGGATGAAGTTGTCTCCTCACACAACTGTCCCGCTCGGCGAGGGCGACCTGGTGCGGATCAGGCCCTGGACATTCATGGTCACCTGTCGAGCAGAGCAACGCGCCTCGAATATCGACAACGACACCGGCCAGACCCAAGTGCGCGCCGTCCTGCCCGATCCGCTGCGCCCTCTGGCTGAGGAGTTGCTTGCTTTGCTGCTTGAATACACGGCGGCTACCGGCGCCGCAACGAACGAATCCCAACTCGCAGATCTCCTCCTCGACGCGGCCATCAAGGGCACTCGCCTTGATAGCGCCGTGATGCTTCGCCCGCTGGATAATGCCGGAAATGTGGATGTCATCGCCTCTCGTCCCACCCGGCAGGGAAAGGAAACGGCCCCGAGTTTCAGCCGCTCCCTTATCGCCGCCGCGTCGAAAGGCGAGGCCGCCGAACTTCAAAGCGGCGCTTCTGAAAACATGGCCCTCAGCGTCGTTCAACTCGACATCACCTCGGCCATCTGCGTGCCGCTGATGCTGGCCGGCAGCGTGGTCGCGTACCTCTACCTCGACGCGCGGGGAACGCGCACGCGATCGTTCCGCCCCGGAAGCACCGCGTTCTGCGTCGCCCTGGGGCGCATGGCCAGCATGGCCATGACCAACTTCAAGCGCCTGGAAATGGAAAAACGCGAGGTCGCCGTCAACACCGAACTCACCGCGGCCGCCGCCGCGCAGAAATGGATCATGCCCCCGCGCCAGGGCCGTTTCGGCGTCTTCAAAACCATCGGTGAAACCCGTCCCGGCCAGCTTATCGGCGGCGATTTCTTTGACATCATCCCCCTCGATAATCATAGCCTCGCCGTCGCGCTGGGAGACGTATCGGGAAAGGGCGTCGTGGCGTCAGTTCTGATGACCGCCGCGCAGGGCTTCCTTCATGCGGCCTTGACCCAGTGCACCGATCCGGTCGATGCCGTCATGCGCCTCAGCCGCTTCATCTTCCCAAGGCGGCCGGATGAAAAGTTCATCACCCTCTGGGTCGGCATTCTCGACTCAGCCGCCGGAACGCTCACCTACGTCGATTGCGGGCATAGCTTCGCCATCCTGCAACACAAGGACGGAACGATCCAGCAACTCGACCAAGGCGGCGGCCCTCCCATCGGCGTGGATATTCAGTTCCCTTACCAATCCGAAACCGTCAAGTTTGAGGCCGGCGCGCGACTGATGATCGTCAGTGACGGAATCATCGAGCAATACAACGCATTGCCGGCCGACGCAGCGCTACGCCGCCAATTCGCCATAGACGGATTGAAAGCGGCAATATCCAAGCCAACCGCCGACGAAGTTGCCGAAGTATTCGCCGCGGTGATTCAGCATGCCGGCACGGATCGCCTCAGTGACGATGCGACGGCCGCAGTCGTCCGCTGGCAGGAGCAAGCCTGAACCGCTTGCACAATTCAATGATTTTCGCGGAATTCCTCAAGCCAATTTTCGACCAGCAACACGCCGGGCTTTTGCTGGCTCGAAGAATCGGACGGCGCTGGCGGCGCCTGAAGCATCAGAAATCGATTGGCGTCGGTAGTAACCTGAAAGAGTGTGGTGGAAGGCGCGGCGGCGGTACTGTACGTGGACGCCGGCAGATCGCACACCTTCGCCGCCGCGCCAATCTGCAAATCCCCGTCCCGCTTGACGCTGGCAGACCAGAGTTGCTCGCGGTCCGGCGTCAGGTAGTACAATTCCGAGCCATTGGGCCGCCATTGCATCCGCGCGCCGCCGTTACTGGAGACACGGACCTTATTTGTGAAGCCTGGGAAGCTCACCACAAACACTTCATTCTGCCCCGTCTCGTTCGACGAATAGGCCAGCAGGCTGTCATCGGGCGACATTGCCACGTCCTGCGGATTAAGTCCCTCAGGAAAACCCTGGAGTTTCGGGTCTTTTCCAGCCAACTCGGCCCAGGCCCACACGTTGGCGCCCTTACCGTTGAGATTTGGCGCGGCGGGACCCGGCACAGAAGATCGCACGCGCGCGAAGAGATACTTCCCACTGCGGGAAAATTCACGCAGCCAGCCGGCCACCACTCGTCCCCCGGCGCCGAATCCATCAACAGGCTGGGTGAAGACAGCATTCGGCTCCGGTCCCACCCCGCCAAAAAGCAGATTGTTCCCATCCGGAAACCAAAAAGCATTTTGTATCGTTTGCACTTTGATGGTTTGTGACAGAGGCATGGAATTTCCGCGGGCCGTGTCGAAAACCCATAGTGCATCGGATCCGTCCACACCCGTGCTTATGGCGGTGATCCGACGTTCGTCGGGAGAAAGCTCTACACCCCGCAGCGAAGCCATGGGAGAACCCACCGTCTCGATGATCTTTCCTGACCGGTCGACCCAGACCATCTGCCGCAAAACGGTATGCTCGGCATCCGCGGGGCTATATGCGAGAGTTCCATCGGCGGCGATGCTGGGGAGCGATCCTTGTTCAGCCACCCGGAACACGTCGCCGGTGCGCTCCATTTTCACCAGTGAAAATGGAAAGGCCCAAATGCCCCCGGTGTCATCTCTCCTTTCGAAAATGACATGCCCTGACGGGGCGTAGCATATTTGCCCCAAGTAGCTGTTTGGCATCTGAAACAATACCTTGGGTGAACCCGCCCCCGTCCAGACGGCAATGGTGTCAGCCGCCGTGTCCTTCCGGTACACTACCATCAGAATGCCGTGTCCGCCGGGCAAAACGCTGAGTTCGTGGAAATCCTGCTCGTCACCGCTGGGAGCCAATGCCATGACAGGCTCGGCGCCGTCGGCTGAAACCTCATAAAGGCCCGGCGGATTTGCATCCAAACCTAAACTTGTGAAGAAAATCCGGTTGTCTTCAGACCAGATGCCGCCCAAAACTCCATTCCCCGTCGGAATGTAAGCGGCACAGATCAATCGGGGTGCGCCGCCGCCCGCGGGAACGCGGCACAGGTCCGTCCCATCGAAATACGCGACCTCGTCGCAGTTGGGCGACCAGAACATTCCTTGTGGCGGCTTGCCCACGTTCTGCGATAATCGCGGCGTCGCCAGCAGAACGGGTGGTCCGACCTGGTCCAGGCGGCGCAGCCATAATCCGTCGGCGTTGCCGTAGACCAATTTTTTGCCGTCAGGAGAGATCGACATACTTTCCACAACCGGAGCAAGCGTGAGCTTGCTGGGAGCCGGAACGTTAATTGCGATTTTCCGCAGAATTGGGGCTGGAAGTGCCTGCGCTGGAGCCGCTTGGGCCACCGGGCGTTGCGAAGCGGTTGATGGCCGAAGGAAGCCGTAAACTCCAACTGAAATCCCCATCACCGCCGCCAGCCACGGCAGTAATCGCCCCACGCTGAACGGCCCCTTCGCCTCAACGGCCTGCCCACGCAGGATTGAGCCGCCGCTGGAAAGGCTGTTCTCCAGCGCAAACGCGAGATCGGCCGCGCTCTGGAACCGCTGCTCCGGCCGTTTCTCCAGGCAGCGCCGCACCACCCGCTCCAGCGCCGCCGGCACATTGGGCATCCGCTCCGACAAATCCTGCGGCTCAGTGTTCAGAATGGCGTTGAGAATCTCCACGCTCGCCTGCCCCTGGAACGCGCGCTGGCCGCAAAGCATCTCATACAACACCGCGCCAAACGAAAAAATGTCCGATCGCTCCTCTGCCGCCAGCCCGCGCACCTGCTCCGGCGACATATACCCCGGCGTGCCAAGGATGATGCCCGGCTCCGTCTGCTGCCGCGTCACCGTGGCCTGCGCCGACGGCGGCAACGCCGGCTTCGGGCCATCTGCGCTCTCCTGAAGCTTGGCCAGTCCGAAGTCGAGGATTTTGACCCGGCCATCAAATGTGATGAATAAGTTCTCAGGCTTCAAATCGCGGTGAATGACCCCCTTCGCATGGGCGGCCGCCAGCCCATGAGCAATCTGAACCGCGAATTCCGCCGCGCGCCGCGCGGGCAACGGTCCACTCTTCAGCGCATCACGCAATGTTTGGCCGTCGAGAATCTCGCTGACGAGATACGGCGAACCGTCGTGGACGCCGGAGTCGTGGATGACCAGGATATTCGCATGATTGAGCGTGGCCAGGGTTCGCGCTTCCTGCTCGAATCGCCCCAGTCGTTCCTGTTGAGCGGCAAAACTCCTGGGCAAGACCTTAACGGCAACCTCGCGACCCAGCTTGGTGTCCAAAGCGCGGTAGACTTCCCCCATGCCGCCCGCGCCGAGCTGCGAGTTGATGTGATAGTGGCCAACCGTCTGACCGACCATTTGACAGCCCCATAGCGCACGCGCCGCGTCTCCCTCGGTGGAGTATTTGAAGCCGTATCAGGAGGCAACCGCATCGAGTCGTGGCGGCGCAAATTTATGCAATCACAAAACTTACGGCTGCGAGGACGGACAATCAATATGCTCCGGTGAAAATACAGGCGCGAATCGGGCCATCACTTCCCTTGCGGCAGCGGCGGGAAGGCAATCCCCAGGTTCTCCGTTACGATCGGCTTCACCGGTCCATTCAAATCCATCGGGTCATATTTCAATTCCCACTCCAACGGCATCACGTACGCAAGCGTCGAGAAACCCCAGAAAACGTGCCCCTCGCCCTCGCCCGTTTCCGCGTTAAACCACTCGCGCGTGTTAGGATTCTCGTCCAGCACGAGGTGGTAGCTCTTCATCGCCAATTCATGCGCGACGCCGGGATAGTCATAGCGCATCAGGCCGTGGAAGATCATGTAATTCGCGCATATCCACGTCGAGCCTCGCCAATTGCACTCGTTGCTCGTGCTGATCAGGCTCTTACGAGACCCCTGGTAATAATCCGGTTCGGTCTTGGCGTACGTGGCAATGGGGTATTTCAACCAGAACTCGTTGGGATTGATCAAATGCTCCTGGATGATCCGCCGCGCCCGCTCCGGCGTCGCCACGCCCGCCCAAAGCGGAAAGAACCCGGCCACGGACTTCACCTTCACGCGCTCGCCGGTCTTTTCATTGCGATCATAGTAAAAGCCATCCGTCTCATCCCAGAAAACGTCGTTGATGAGCTGCTTGAGCCGCTCGGCGTGATCGGTGTACGCCTGCGCGTCGGCTGGCTCCTGAAGCTGGCTGGCGATGATCGACATGGCCTGAAGCTCGCGCTCCAGATCGCAGGCCAGATCGACGCCTTCGTCCTGGAACGAGTTGAGCAACCCGGCCCGGCTCCATTGGTTGTCCATTCCCGTATGATCGGCCGAGTTCCAGACCGGCAGGCCGTTATGATCGCTGTCGTATGCAAACCAGCGATCGATGTACTTTTTCAGCCGCTCATACCGGTCCCCGCGAATCCACTCAAAGTCATTGCCGTGCAGGCGCGAGCCCATCACCGCAAGCTGCGCCAGGAATGGCTTGAAATCCTGCCCGGGGCGGAATTTGATGAGGCTGCGCGAAATGAAGCCGTCCGGCTGCTCCCGCGACAGGAACATCTTCAAGTTCGTGAAACAGTAATCACTGACCCCGTAGTAGGTCAGATAGATATTCTCGAAATACAAATCCCAGTCGTAATATTCGTTGTAGGGATAGCCCGTCAGCATCAAGTCGGTGGTGCCGGGGAAATGATGCAACCCCTTGGTCAGGACATCGGAATTCACCTGCGTCAGGCGGGTTTGCAGCTTTTGCACGGAATCCGGCCCGACACTGGCCTTGAATCCCTCCACTCCGGATGGCTCCGTCGCCTGAGCCGGCGCGCACGCCGCGTATCCAAGAATTGTCAATAATGCCGTCGCTAATACCGCCCGAATCATATGTGCCTCCCTAAGAATTGATGGCCCGTATCGTGTCTGCCTCGCCCGCGTATAATAACCGCATGTCCCTTGACTTGCCTATTCGCCCGCGGCGCCTGCGCCAACAGCCCCAGCTTCGCGCCATGCTATCCGCAAAAACCTTGCGGCGCAAGGACGTGATCGTTCCCATCTTCGTCCGCGAAGGCGCTAGCGTCCGCCACGAAGTCCCCTCCATGCCCGGCGTCTATCAAATGTCCATCGATGTGGCGACGGAATACTTGGCCAAGCTATCGGCCCAGGGCTTCCTCGCATTCCTCGTCTTTGGCGTCATCGACCGCGCACAAAAAGACCCCGCCGGTTCCGCCGCCCTCGACGAAAACAACATCGTCTGCCGCCTGCTTCGTTCGATAAAACAGAGCCGCATCCCCATGGCCGCCATTACCGACCTCTGTTTTTGCGAGTACACCAGTCACGGCCACTGCGGCATTCTTTCCGACGATTCTTCGACTGTGAAAAACGACATCACCGTCGAGCGGCTCGTCACGCAGGCCGTGAACCACGCCCGCGCCGGCGCTGACGTGATCGCCCCCAGCGGCATGATGGACGGCGCCGTCGCCGCCCTCCGCTCTGGATTGGACGACGCTGGTTTTCACAACACCACCATCCTCAGCTACGCCGTGAAATACGCCAGCGCCTTCTACGGCCCCTTCCGCGACGCCGCCGACTCCGCCCCCGAATTCGGCGACCGCCGCTCCTATCAAATGGACGCCGCGCGCGGCCCCTATGAAGCCATCCTCGAAGCCACCGGCGATGTCGCCCAAGGCGCCGACATGGTCATGGTCAAACCCGCCGGCCCTTACCTCGACATCATCGCCGCCGTCCGCAAAGCCGTGACCGTTCCCCTCGTCGCCTACCAGGTCAGCGGCGAATACTCCATGCTCCAAGCCGCCTCCCGCAACGGCTGGCTAGACCACAACCGCGCCGTCCTCGAATCCCTCACCGCCATCAAGCGCGCCGGCGCCGACCTCATCATCACCTACTACGCCGACCTCCTCGCGACGCTGCTCCCCAACGACTGACGCTCGCGCGAATGCAAAAATACTTTTCACCGCGAAGGCGCGAAGAACGCGAAGAAAATCAGAAATGCCGGTTAACCGCAGAGGCGCAGAGAAGACCAAATTCAAAACTCAGATCTGAAATTGAATTCTGATTTACCTCTGCGGCCTCTGCGCCTCTAGGTCGCTCCTGCGACCGGGCGGTGAATCAGGTTTTCTATATTGTTTTTGAATCTCTTCGCGTCCTTCGCGTCTTCGCGGTAGACTCTTTTCCCCCTCCCCATTTCGCCATTCCCTTCCCGTCCGCTATATTGAATGGTCCCTTTAGAGGAACGAATGTCCCCACTGGTCGTTGAAAATGCCGTCAAGCGATTTCGCCAGGGAGAGAAACGGGTCATAGCGCTCGACGGAATCACTTTAACCGTCCCCGCCGGCCACTTCCTCGCCATCATGGGCGCCAGCGGCTCGGGCAAAAGCACGCTCCTCCATCTCATGGCCGGCCTCACTCCTCCCGACTCCGGCCGCGTCATGGTCGCCGGCCAGGACCTCGCCGAATTATCCGACCGCGATTTAACCCTCTTTCGCCGCCGCCACATCGGCCTGATTTTTCAATCCTTCAACCTCATCCCTACCCTCAGCGCCGAAGAAAACATTCTCCTCCCGCTGATGCTGGATGGCCGAAACGGCCAGGTCTCCAATTCCAAAGTCACCAGCCTTCTCGACACCTTGGGCCTCTCCAACCGCCGCGGCCACCGCCCCGACGCCCTCAGCGGCGGCGAGCAACAGCGCGTCGCCATCGGCCGCGCCCTCATCGCCGACCCGGCCGTCATCCTCGCCGACGAACCCACCGGCAATCTCGACAGCGCCAACAGCGACGCTGTATGCCGCATCCTCCGCGACCTCTGCCTCGTGCATGGCAAAACCATCGTCATGGTCACCCATGAACCGTCCGTCGCCGCCTTCGCCCAATCGGCAATCGTCATCAAGGACGGCAAAATGCTCGCCAGTTCCGTCGAAACCGCCGTCTGCCCTCACTGCGGCGCGACCCTCGCGGTCGACGCCCTCTTTGGCCATCGCTGCGGCATCAAAGCCCCGTCGCGCACGGCCGATCCCGTAACCTATTGAACTATTCGCCCATGCTGAGCCTCATCAAATCCACCTTCGCCGCCCGTCGCGTCCGCACGCTCCTGACGACGCTGGCCATCGCCCTGTCCGTGAGCCTCGTCGTCGCCGTCACCAGCGGTTACGCCTCCGTCGAATCCGCCGCCCTTGCCTATCTCAATCGTTACCTCGGCAGCGCCGACGGTGAAATCTCCCGCCCCCAGACTCTCACCGACGGCACCGTCCCCCAGCGTATCATCAACGAATTGTTCAAGGACCCCGACATCCGCCGCGTCACCGGACGCCTCGAAGTCTACAGCGACCTCTTCGACAAAAACGGCAAGCCCATCGACAAATCCACCTTCCACGTCATCGGCATCGGCCGCCCGCAGGACACCCGCATCGATTCCCTGGCCATGCAATCGGGTAAGTGGTTCGACACCTCCGACGGCGACGACGCCGTTGTCGATCAGGTCGCCGCCGAGGCCCTCCACGTCACCGTCGGCGATACCTTCGCTCTTGCCGAAACCGGCCCTTCCACATCCACCGGCCCCGCCGCGCCAACCCGCCTGCGCCTCAAAGTCGTCGGCATCATTCATAAACCCGAAATCCTCGCCGCCGCCCTCAAGTCCATCTACGTTCCCATCAGCACGCTGCAAAATTTCGAGCAACTCGGCGGCCCCGACGCCCAGGTCAACCAGATCGCCATCGACCTCAAAGGCGGCGCTGACGCCAACGCCTTCGCCGACCGCTGGAATCAACGACTCAAGGATTTCGACGACCCCGCCCAGGTCGCCGCCGGCCACCCCCTCAAACTCCGCATGGTCAGCCAGGATCGCGCCGCCATGGACCTCAATCTCCGCGGCGTGCGCCTCCTCAGCTATCTCGGCGGCGCGATTTCCATGCTCGCCGCCACCTTCATCATCTTCAGCGCCTTGACCATGGGCGTCTCTGAACGCCAGCGCACCCTCGCCATGTTCCGCGCCATCGGCGCGACCCGCGCCCAAGTGGCCCGCCTGGTGATTTCCGAGGGCCTCATCCTCTCCGCCGCCGGCGTGATCATCGGCATACCGCTGGGAATTTTCTGGACCCAGTGCCTGCAATTTATTTTCAGTGACGTGCTCAGCGCCGGCGTCAGCATCAGCCGCGACGGCATGGCAATGGCCGCCGCCGGCGCGATCGGCGCGGCCATCGCCGCCAGTCTCCTTCCCGCATGGACCGCCTCGCGCCTCAGCCCCCTCGAGGCGATGGCCCCTCTCGCCGACAACAAACCCCATCGCGCCCCCGTCGGCTGGGCCGTCCTCGGCGCGATTCTCATCGGCGTCGATCCCGCCATCATGTATCTCCCCTGGGAATCCCTCGTGGCTCGCTTCAGTTCCTCTGCCAGCCCCGACGCCGTGACGACGCTCTTGCGCCTTTACGCCCATTTTTCCATCGGCGTCGAGTGCCTCTACGTCGGCTTCTTCCTCATCGCGCCGCTGATCGTCTGGACCATCGAAAAAGTGTGTGCCTATCCCGCCGCGTTTGTCCTGCGCGTACCCGCGACACTCCTTCGCCAACAGCTCTCCAGCGGCATCTGGCGCGCCGCCGGCGCAGGCGCGGCCCTCATGGTCGGCCTCGCCGTTCTCGTCGCCATGACCACCCAAGGCATGAGCATGCTCGAAGGCTGGCGTCTCCCCGACAAATTTCCCGACATCTTCCTCGTCAGCCTCAAACTCGGCGGCCTCTCCCCAGATCAGTGGACCAAGCTCGGCCAGACCCCCGGCATTCGGCGCTTCGCCGACGGCACGCCGCAATTCTGCCCCGTCGCCGTCACCGTCTCCGGCCTGGGCAACAATCCCCTCGCCCTCGTCGGCGCCGTCCTCGCCCCCACCATCAACAGCACCCTCTTCTTCGGCGTTCCCCCCAAGGCCGCGTTCGACTTAATGCATCTTGATTTCCGCGACAACGACGGCCGCCCCGTCCCGCGCGATCAGCAGGACGCCTATGAACAGCGCGCCGAACAACAACTTGAACAAGGCCGCCACGTCATCATCACCGAGGATTACCGCCGCCGCACTCACGCCAAATACGGCGACAAGATCGCCCTCTACAACGGCTCCACGCGCTACGACTACACCATCTGCGGCATCGTTTGGCCCCCGGGACTGGATGTCTTAGTCACGGTCTTCGACCTCGGCAAGCAAGCCGATCAGCGCACGGCCGGCATGGTCTTCGGCTCACTCGCCGACGCCCAGCGCGACTTCGGCGCGGACAACATCAATCTCTTCGCCGCCAACCTCGACATGGGCCTGGACAAGGAAGTGCTGCTTAAACTGATCGCTCATCGCCTCGGCGAATTGAACATCAAGGCCGGCGATGTCCGCACCATAAAGTCAGAAATCGACAGCGACTTCCGCCGCCTGCTCCTGCTCCTGACCACGGTCGCCTTCAGCGCCATGGCCGTCGCCTCGATGGGCGTCACCAACACCATCATGGCCTCGATCCGCAGCCGCCGCTGGCAACTCGGCGTCCTCCGCAGCGTTGGCCTTTGCGCCGGGCAACTGCTCCGCCTCGTCCTCGCCGAAGCCTTCCTCCTCGGCGCTGTGGGGTTAGTCCTGGGCTTAGGCTGCGGCACGATCCTCGCCATCGACGCCCGCATCCTGGGCGCCGACATGCTCGGCTATCTCCCCCCGCTCATCATCCCCTGGACCTACATCACCATCGGCTGCGGCGCCATCATGGTCGTCGCCATCGCCGCCGCCCTCTGGCCCGCGATTCACGTTTCGCGCACCGAGCCGCTGATGCTGTTGCAGGCGGGACGAGCGTCATCGTGACATCGCCAATCGCCTTCGTAGGACTTTGTAGGGCGCGGCTTCAGCCCGCCAGCTATCTTCTTTGGCAGGATGTGCACTGCCCACCTTTGTGGCAAGCGGTGGGCGATGCCCACCCTACAACTGCCGCATGTGGGGCATGCGTCGACGTGAGAGTCATTCAATCAACAGAACCTGCACCGTCGTCGGCCCATGCACCCCCACCACCAGATTCATCTCAATATCCGACGTCTTCGACGGCCCGGTAATCAGCGACACGCTCCCCGTCGTCTCCTCGGTGGCCAGTTTCGCAAACAAATCGACCAGGTCCGCCACGATCTGCCCCTTCTCCACGATCGCCACATGCACCCTGGGCGCCAACGATAATCCACGCCCCTGCGAAGCCGATGGACGAACCACCAGGCTCCCCGTCTCCGCGACCGCGCAATAGACAGCCGTCACGCCGCAGGCGAACGCATAAAGCTGATCCAAACTCATCTCCGCCCAACTCGCGGCTTCAAACCCAGCTCCCCGCAATTCTCCGAGCAGACCCCATCGCTCAATTATCCCTCCCGCCGACAACGCCACGCGTTTAACACTTTGGCCTCGCAAAAACTCGGCCACATATTGCGCAACTTCATTCTCCCTTACCCGCGCAAATCCCATCTTGCTCGCCACGCACATGCGCCCGAATAATTCTCCCAAATCTACGCCGCCGTGCGCCGTCCGCGTAATCCCCTCCTCAATCTCCGGCGGCGCCGGCGCGCTCTCCAGCGGCCGATCGCGCCCCAGAGCCCTCCGCACTTTCTCCAACACCACCGCCGTGCGCGCGTCACTCATGGCCGGCTCTCTCCTTCCACAACTGATGAAAGCTCTTCTTCGCCGGCGCCGGCATGTCGCGCACATCCGTCCACCCCGCCGCGATCTTCGGCAGCCGCGCTACCCATCCCGTCCCCTTCGCCCTGCGCCGCAATTCCCACCGCTGCATCGTCCCTATCGCCGCATACAAAAACGGCGAAGCAATAGCCCACGCCCACAGGCGATACGCCGCCCGCTCGGCGCGGCTATTGATTTTCCTCCCCACCATCTCCCGCCGCAGATTCACTAGATGCCGGGGAATATCAATCTTCACCGGGCAAGCCTCATAGCACGCCCCGCACAAGCTCGATGCCTGCGGCAAATCCTGATACTTCTCCAATCCGTTCATCAGCGGCGTAATCAGCGCCCCAATCGGCCCGCTATAGACATGCCCATACGCATGTCCCCCGATCTTGCGAAACACCGGGCACGCATTCAAACACGCCCCGCAGCGAATGCACCGCAGCGTCTCCCTGAATTGGCCGCCGAGGATTTCACTCCTCCCCCCATCCAGCAGAATCAAATGAAATTCCTCCGGCCCATCTTTTTCGCCCTGTTTTCGCGGCCCCCCAAACAGATTCGTATAAATCGTCAGATGCTGCCCTGTCGAGCTGCGCGCCAGCAACTTGAGCATCACCGCCAAGTCCGCCAATCGCGGCACAATCTTCTCAATCCCCGACAACGTCACCAGCACGCGCGGCGTGGTGATCGACTGCCGCGCATTCCCCTCATTCTCCACGGCGCAGACCTGCCCCGTCTCGGCCACGAGAAAATTCGCTCCCGTCATCCCCAGATCCGCCCGGCGAAATTTATCGCGCAGGTGCAAACGGGCCTGCTTCGTCAGCGATTCCGGATCGTCGTTGTACGGCGTGTGAAAATATTCGCTGAACAATTTGGCCACCGAAGCTTTGTCCTTATGAACAATCGGCGCGACGATATGGCTCGGCTTTTCATGCCCGATCTGAGCGATAAATTCCCCCAGGTCCGTTTCCACGACATCCATCCCGCGCCGCTCCATTTCGGCGGTCAGTTCAATCTCCTCGCTCACCATCGACTTGCTCTTAATCACCCGCTTGCAGCCGGCTTTATCCGCAATCTCCAATATCAATTCCCGCGCCTCTTCAGCGGTGGAAACCATATGAAAATGTCCCCCATTGCGCCGCACCGCCTCCCCCAATTGCTCCAGATAAAAGTCGAGATGATCCAGCGCATGCTGCTTGATCTTCCCCGCCAGCGTCCGCAGCGCATCGCTGTCTGGAAGCTCCGCGAGCCGATCCAATCGGCCCTGATATTGCCGCTGCGTCGCGGTGGAAACCGCCGTTTTCAGCCGCTCGTCGGCCGCGTTCTTCCCGCTGGCCCGCTGAAAATCAAACCGCGCGCGTTTAGAAGTTTCGTGGCTTTCCATCGCCTTATTCCCACCCATCCAGACTCACGTCCATCGCCTCGGCAATCAACTGGGCGATATGCGTCACCTCCACCGCCTTCCCCTGCCGATGGCACATGCCGCTGATATTCATGGCGCATCCCGCGTCGTTGCAGATCACCGTCGCCGCTCCGCTCGCCGCGAGGCACTTCACTTTATCTTCAACAATCGCGCCGCTGACCGCCGGATACTTGACGGCAAACGTGCCGCCAAATCCGCAGCATTGCTCCGCCTTTTCCATCGGCCGAAATTCGACGTTGCCAATCGCGCGAAGCAGCGTCACCGCTTCATCCGTCATCCCCAGCCCGCGCTGATGACACGTGTAGTGATACGTCACCGCCCGCGTCGTCGGCAGTTTCCATTTCGACAGATCAACCCGAATCTGCTTCTCCAGAAACTCCACAAACTCAAACGTGCGCCCCGCCATCGAATTCGCCCGCTCCTCCCAAAATCCGTCCCCTTTGAAAAGCGTCGGAAAATGCTCCCGCACCATGGCCGCGCAGCTCCCGCTCGGCGTCACAACATACTCATATCCCCAGAACACTTCGATCATCCGCCGCGCCAACTCACGCGCCTCGCCCGTAAACCCGTTATTAAAAAACGGCT
>JBEKYH010000008.1:0-25300 GCA_049511115.1 Tepidisphaeraceae bacterium
CAAAATGCTCCCCTCCTGGCCACGCAGCAGCTTCATTTCTCTTACAACACTGCCGCGACGCTGAGCAATTTCTCCCTAACGCTTTCGCCGGGCCAGATCATCGCCATTCTCGGCCCCAATGGCAGCGGCAAAAGCACGCTGCTCAAACTTCTGCTGGGACATTTGCCGTGCGCCGTGCCGATTCTTTGGCAGGGGCGGCCGCTGGCAACTTGGCCGCGGCGCGAGCTGGCGCGAATCGTGGCGTATCTGCCGCAGACGCCGACGTGGGAGCCGGCGCAGAGCGTCGCCGATGCGCTGCGGCTGGGGCGCGCGCCGTATTGGGGGGCGCTCGGTCTTGAATCGGCAGACGATGAAAAGACGGTGCTGGCGGTGGCAAAATCGCTGGAATTATCCGATCTGCTCGACCGCCGCATGGACGAGCTTTCCGGCGGGCAGCGCCAGCGCGTCCTGTTCGGCCGCTGCCTCGTGCAGGAGCCGGCGGCCATGCTGCTGGATGAGCCGGATACGTATCTGGATTTGAAGCATCAATTCGACTTGGCGAACCTGCTGCGCGATCTCGCCCGGCGCAAGGGGATGGCGTTCTTGCTCGCGTCGCATGATCTGAATCTCGCGGCGAGTATGGCGGACAGAATCATTTTATTGCATCAAGGCGAGATCGCCGCTGCGGGGGAGCCGGGGGAGGTGTTGACAGAGGAGATTTTGAGCCGGGTGTATGGGCTGGCGATGGAACGGATCGAGCGGGCGGGGGGGAGGGTGGTGATTGTGCCGAGGAGGTAAGGTCGCCGTCGATGCGAATGCAGCGAGCCAAACACTATGAAGCATCAAAAGTTCGAAATCCCCTTAGGTGAGCCTGTTCGCTCACTGTGTTGGAGCGGCGATTTGCTCATGGACTGGGCTGGCGGGAATCGCGTTTTCCACCTTGGGGTCCCTGACACGAGCAGGGGCAGGCGGGTAAACTGGGCTTATCGCTTTGATGCGGCGGTGCAGTCTCCGTCTGGACGTTTCGCCGCCATTTACGAGCGATTGGGCACGAAGGCGATCATTCTTGATCGCGGCAAGATGGTTCGCGAAATTAATCGCAGCTTTTATCACGCGCACGATTACGAATTTCCGATCGTCCTCTTCAATCATCCCGAACGGGGAGAGCTCATTGCTCATTGTCCCGATTGTTGTGCCCAGATCGAAATTGAGGAGATTGCAACCGGCAATCGGCTGACCAAATCACCTAACCGCAAACCAGCCGAGATGTTTCATTCACGACTGGCGGTCAGCCCCTGCCAAACTGAACTCCTCAGTGCAGGGTGGGTCTGGCATCCACTGAATATGGCATGGGTTTGGCGAATCGACGAAGCACTCGCAGACCCCAGCGTACTCGACAGTGAGCGACAACCATCTCGCGCCTGCGACTGCGAAATCAGCAGCGCGGCCTTTATTGATGAGCAGCGTATATTGCTGACTTCAAGTCCCAAAGCAGAAGCCTTCGGGAACGAGAAGATCCCCGTATTCGGACCCGGTCATCTGGCGGTCTTCAATCTTGATTCAAACATCTTTGAGACCATCAGCCGAATCGACGAACCGATTGGCAACATGTTGTGGCTCGGCGACGGCAACATCGTAAGCTTTTATGAGAATCCGAAAGTCATCGAAGTTAAGACCGGCGAGGTCGTTTTCCGGTGGCCCGACATCAATACGGGAAAACAGGACAGCAGCATCATCCATCACCTAGGACCGCCTCCGCCGCTGGCCATCGATCACGTCCACAAGCGATTTGCCGTAGCGGCAATTGACAAAATTACTGTGATTCAATTTGCATAAACAATCGTTGTCGCCCGGCGCCTTCGGCACAATGGTGGTCTATTTCCACGGTACCAAACTCACTTTGGCGGTCTCACCGCCCGCCTGTTATGGATCCGGTTTAGCTCGAAAAGAACGGCGGCCCCGTACCCGGAAAACATCATTGCCATTGCAGTCATTAGTCGCATCGTATAACCGCCGAATTGGATGAACTCCCGGAGGGAGGATTTGGGCACTTCACTACTACTTGTTATGCCGTATCTTGCCATCACGTCTTTGATAGTCCCTTGGAACGACATTGTCGGACCGAAACTAACGATCATAATGGAAACAAGGTAAATGAACAAAAGGCAAAACACCCACTTCCTTTTAGAGAAAACCGTCCAGAAGATCGCTGACGCCGCGATTCCCATTGTAGAAGCGATTTTCCTGCCACAATGGCGCGCCACTACGCCTGCCAGCATGCCGGTGGCAGGAACAAGCGAGACGACGGTGAATTGGGCCAGAGCCAATCTTACGGGGTCAAGGGCAGGAATGGCGTGCATCGCGTCAAGGCAGACAAAGGTGGCAACATGTAGTAGGGCGTTGAGGAGAAACGCAGCGGCGGCGAAATATGCCCAGAAGATGACGAGCGGCTTATTTCGCATCTGCAATCCATACTGAGTGTCGGACAGGCGGCCACACCGTTCAAGCCTGCTTCGCCAAAGGGCGGGAAGGCGCCTCGTAGTCGGCCATTGCAGGCAGTATATCGGCGGCCGGCCGTTAAACTGAATACACCGTCGGATCGTTCACGCCCGCCTCGGCGAAGCCCCGCCGGCGGAGGACGCAGGGTGTAGGGTGGACATCGCCCACCGCTTTTCGCACGATGGTGGGCGATGCCCACCCTACCAAGAAAAAGTCACCCCTCGCGCTCGCCGGCGGCTTGCCGCTGGCTCTGGCGCGTTCGACCGGAGAGTTGTGCGATCATGGCGATCAATGCTACCGCCTCGACCGGCTTGGCGATGTGGCTTTGAAATCCCGCCATGACGGCCCGTGCGCGGTCTTCGGCTCGCGCGTATGCGGTGAGAGCCAGCGCGGGGGTGAGACCGCCGAGTTCGGGAGGGCAGGCGCGGACGTGGCGGATGAAGCCGTAGCCGTCCTGACCGGGCATGCCGATATCGCTGATGATGACGTCGGGGAGCTGCGTCTGGAGCAGGTGAAGGGCCTCTTGCGCCGAAGCGGCAACCGTGACCACAGCATTGCAATCTTCCAGCAGGCGCTTGAGAAGAGCTCGCACGTCGGGTTCGTCGTCCAGGACCAGCACTCTCACTCCGCTAATGTCGGGAGATAAACCCGCGGAGATCGGGGCATTGGAAGCCTTGGAACTTTGGCGGCCTTCAGCCGGCTCGGGTTCGGGAGGGATCGCTGAGATCGGCAATGAGACGATGAACGTCGCTCCTGATCCCACGCCTGAGCTGCTGGCGCGTACACTTCCGCCGTGGAGTTCGACCAGTTGTTTGACGATCGCCAGCCCCAGGCCCAGGCCGCCATGGCGGCGGGTGGTCGAGGCGTCGGACTGCCGGAATCGGTCAAATACATATGGCAGGAATTCAGGTTTTATACCCTCGCCTGTGTCGGTCACGGTTACTTCGAGAATGGACTCGGCCCGTTCGAGGCGCACCTGCACGCGCCCGCCGCGCGGTGTGAATTTGACGGCGTTATTCAAAAGGTTCCAGAAGACCTGCTGCAACCGATTGGGGTCTCCATTGACCGGCCCCGCCTGGGGATCGAGGACGGCCTGGAGCTGAACTCCCTTGCCATCGGCGGCGGGCTTGAGCGTTTCCACGCCAGCCCGCAGTACCGCCGCGAGATCGACGCGCTGCAAGTCCAATCTCACCTTGCCGGAAATGATCCGGCTCATGTCCAGCAGGTCTTCGATGATCTGGGTCTGCGCCCGCGCGTTGCGGTCGATGGTCGCCAATCCCTCGGCGAGATTGACATCCCGCCGGCTCTGGTCGGCGAGGATTTGCGACCAGCCGAGTATCGCCATCAGCGGCGTGCGCAGTTCGTGGGAAAGAGTGGCGAGAAACTCATCCTTGATGCGGCTGGTCCGCTCCGCTTCGCTCCGGGCGGCGCGCTCGCTGGCCAGAAGACCCTCGCGCTCGGCAAGGACCTGGCGCAGTTGCTCCTCCGATCGTTTGCGTTCCGTCACGTCGCGGGTTGATCCGACAACCACCTCGACGCTCCCGTCGGCCGCGAAGACGGGCGAGAAGATGTATTCATAACATCCGCCCGCGCCGGTCAGGCTGGTATAGGGCGTCTCGTCGGACAAACCCTTTTTGGTTTCAAAAACCTGGCGCACCTGCCGGGCCAGTTTGGCGGCGAGTTCGTCGGGGTATTTCAGATCGAAGAAGTCTTTTCCGAGAGCCTGATCCAGCTTAAGCCCCCACAAATCGAGCAGGGCCCTGTTGACGTAAAGGAACCGCGCATCTCGATCCAGGATGTAGGCGAAATCCGTAATCGTTGACAGTGTGGTGTCGAACACGCGCGCCTGGCGCTCGATTTCCACGGAGAGGCGCAGGCGCTCTTGCTCGGATCGTCGAGCCTCCGACACATCGCGAAAATAGATGGAGATGCCGTTGGGCGCGGGATAGACGTGCACTTCGTACCAGCGGTTATGGTCGGAATAAAACGAGGTGACCGAGCCGGGAACACCCTGAGTCATGGCGTTGCGATAGACAGGCTCAAATTCGCTGCCATGCAGGCCGGAGTACACGTCCCAGATGATTTTGCCGAGCAGATCGCCGGGGCTGCGGCTCAGGACGCGCTCCGCTTGCGAATTGACGTAGTTAAACCGCCAATCGCGATCCACGGAAAAAAAGGCGTCGGTAACGCTTTCGAGGATGGTGCGGGCCTGATGGCTGAGTTGCTCCTGATCCAATCATTTCTCCTGGGTGCGCGGCGTTAGGCGCGTTGGCGTTCGCGGCCTTAATCTTAACTAACTTTTAACCAATTCGGGGATTAAACCGAATACACCGTCGGATCGTTCACGCCCGTCTCGGCGAAGCCGCGCCGGCGGAGGACGCAGCTATCGCATCGGCCGCAGGCTCGTCCCGTCGCATCGGGGTCGTAGCAGCTATGGGTGAGACTGTAATCGACGTTGAGTTGCGTCCCCAGGCGGATGATCTGGGCTTTGGTCATGTGAATCAGCGGGGCGCGCACGCGGAATGGCTCGCCGCCGGTGGTAGTTGTCATTTTCGTAGCGAGGTTAGCCATCCGCTCAAAAGCCGCGATGTATTCCGGGCGGCAATCGGGATAGCCGCTAAAGTCGATGGCGTTGACGCCGATGAAGACATCGCGCGCCGCGCGCACCTCGGCGTAGGCGAGGGCGAAACTGAGGAAGATGGTGTTCCGCGCCGGCACATAGGTCACCGGGATATCGGCCCCCATTTCCTTTTCGCTGCGGTCCTTGGGGACGGCGATTTCGTCGGTCAGGGCGCTGTGGCCGAACTGGCGGAGATCGATCGTCACCACGCGATGTTCGGCGGCGCCGATGGCGCGCGAAACTTTTTCCGCCGCGGCTAATTCCTGGCGATGCCGCTGGCCGTAATCGAAGGCCAGCGTGTAGAGCAAGGCGAAGCCCTCGTTTTTGGCGACGGCCAAGGTAGTCGCCGAATCGAGGCCGCCGGAGAGAAGGACGATTGCCGGATGTTTACCCATCTACACCCCCATTGTATCGTGTGCCCCTTTGAGGGGCACACGCTCAGGAGCATCAAACATGAAAATCCACGAATATCAGGCCCGTCAGATTCTCTCCGACTATGGCGTTGCCGTCCCGGCGGCCCAGGTCGTTCGCACCCCCGATGAGGCGGCCGATGCGTTTAAGCAATTTGGCCAGGCTCTGTGCGTGGTCAAGGCGCAGGTTTACGCCGGCGGGCGCGGAAAGGCGGGGTTCGTCAAGCTCGTCAAATCGGCCGACGAAGCGTACCACGCCGCCAAGTTCATGCTCTCCAACCGCATGGTTTCCCACCAGACCGGCCCCGAGGGCGTGCCGGTTTCGACGCTGATCGTGGCGCCGGGCGTGGATATTGCCAAGGAGTATTACCTGGGGATCACCGTCGATCGCCAGGCCGCCAGCGCGACCATGATCGCATCGGCCGAGGGGGGCGTGGAGATCGAAGAGGTCGCCAAAAAATCGCCGGAAAAGGTGCTGAAAGTTCCCCTCCATCCGCTGCTGGGGTTGCAGGCGTTCCAGGCTCGCGACCTGGCGTTCAAACTCGGATTCAAAGACAAACAAGCCTCCGAAGCCGCCAAGCTCATGATCAATCTCGCCAAGGCGTTCTTCGCCACCGACGCGAGCCTGGCGGAAATCAATCCGCTGGTCGTGACCAAAGACGGGAAACTTCTGGCCATCGACGCGAAATTCAATTTCGACGACAACGCCGCCTTCCGGCATAACGATATCGCCTCGATGGCCGATGAATCGCAGGAACGCCCGCTGGATGTTCGCGCCCGCAAGGCCGGCCTGAATTACATCGCCCTCGACGGCACCATCGGCTGCCTCGTCAACGGCGCTGGCCTGGCCATGGCCACCATGGACATCATCAAACTCCACGGCGCCGAACCCGCCAATTTCCTCGATGTAGGCGGTTCCGTTTCCCCCGAAGGCGCCATCGAAGCCTTCCGCATCCTATTGGCCGACTCGAAAGTGAAGGGCGTCCTCGTCAACGTCTTCGGCGGAATCGCCAGGTGTGATCTGATCGCAGAAGCCCTCATCGCCGCGGGGCGTGAGGTGGGATTTAAATTGCCGGTGGTCGTGCGATTGGAGGGGACTAATTCAAAGGAAGCCCAGAAGCTTCTGGCCGCGGCGCGGGGGGAATTGCCGACCTTGCAAACGGCGTCGGATTTGACGGACGCGGCGCAGAAGGTCGTGGCGGCGGTGGCGTGAAGCGGCTTCAAATCAATCTATAGAAAAAAATGAGGTCGTGGGGGACATCCGGCCGGCAAATGGCCTTTCGACCGTTCACCTTTACGTCCGAAACGGACCGGCGTGCGCCACGACTTCGTATCTGATTATCGGGGCGCGACCAAGTCAGTCAACGGGCGAATTGCTTCAAGTGGAAAAATAATTAACCATTGACAACCGCCGCGACAGTCACGGGACAGTCACCCATGACAGTCACCCATTAATTCAGCAATAAAGCGACACGCCGATTGCTTGCGTTCCTTGCGCCCTCGCAGACCCGGCCGCGCTCCATCGCCGTCCTGTTTGTTGAACCCTCAACAAATCCGCGCAACTCCCCACCCGCCCCTCGCCGACCGGTAGCATCCCGCAATGGCCGGCGCCCAGAGTTCGCTTCCGCTTCAACGCCCGGAATCGCCCATATGCCCCATCTTGCCTACAACAGGAATGGAATATTCCATGTATGTAGATAGAGGGGCAGTATTACGCATGCCTGACCTCAGTACCGTCGAAGGGCCTGCCCTGAGCAACGTCGAAGGGGCAAACCTTCCGGCCCTTCCGGGCATTGGATATCCAAGACGGTCTTATAGAGGAGGTGTGTTGCCCGTCGCACAGCTTTCCGCGCTTCCGCCGTCGGAATACTCCAGACGGTCTTATGGAGGGTGATGGTTTTGCCATCAGGCCATCGCCCAAAGGAATAATCGCGCGCCGCCGCGACCTCGTCTTCACATTGAAAGGAACCCCATGCCCCCGTGAATCACCCCGGAAATGACTGACTGTAGGGCGCGGCTTCAGCCCGCCTGCGCGCTCGTGTCGGGCTGAAGCCCGACCTACCGAACTGAATCGACGAGTTTTTCACCGCAGAGCCGCAGAGTCCGCAGAGAAAAAGATCTTTCTTCCCGGCGTCCTTGGCGTTCTTGGCGGTTCAATGGTCTTTGTCTTTAGCTGCAAAGTCCCCAGCCCTCTCGCCGCGCAATCAGCGGCGACTGGAATCGGGCCGGCGCCCGCCCGTGGTGCTTTTAGTCCGCCCCTGAAGCACCCCGCCTTCGTAAAACGCTTCGGCACGGCAATTCGCCCCAACACTTATTGGATTGCCGCGAAGGCGAACTTCCAACTCTACGCCAGGCTTTGGCCCACCCGATCAGGGCCGACGTTTCCTGAGCGTCCTTGCGCCGGTTCTGCATCGTCCTGAACGTTTCTCCCTGAACAAGGCCCGCGACCCGATCGATTCGCGGAGCGGGAGAAACGCTCATCCAGGCACATGAGTTCAGGACGACAAGAAAGCAGAACGAGGACTATCCGATCTCGCGTGCATCCCCACCCGGATTTTCACCGCGCTAGAACTGACCTCCGATGTTCAGATCTCCTCGGTAACGCAGAAATACCCGGGTTAACGCCGAATGTCCTTCGCGGCAGGATGCTTTTGTACGCCCCCGACGACTGCTCCATCGTCATTACGTCGGTTCGAAGAAGAAAATCAAAGAATTCCTCACCACAGAGGACACAGAGGACTCAGAGGTAGAATAAAGAGTTCGTTTTAACCTCTTCCTCCGTGTCCTCTGCGTCCTCTAGGTCGCTACTGCGACCGGGTGGTGAGTCTTATATCTTTGATTTGATTCAATCGGATAACTCCCGAATACGATCTGGAGGTGAAGACTCCACAACCTCACGTCAGCGGCTCGAACCCGCCGAGTGTGAGTATGCCGGACAAGCCCGACGCCATCCACCACCGCGCGTGGCGTCTCGTTGTCCGGCTGATTAACTTGACATCCCTTGCGGTGGCGTTGGTCGTCCGCCTTTCGTTGACAACCCCGCCCGCCAACGGTTAGGGTCCGCTTTAGGACATGAAATCGGTTGTCAGCAAAAATAAAGCTCTCCTCGCCCAGCGCCAATCGGCCGTCCGTAGCGCGTTGGCGGATATGAAGCTGGACGGCATCCTGCTCACGCATCCGCCGGACCTGGCGTATCTGTCGGGATTCACGGGGGATGATTCCATCGGATTGCTCACCGCCAAGGGATTCGTCCTGGTGACGGACTTCCGCTATCAGGAGCAGGCCCGCATCGAGGCCCCCTGGCTCAAGACCGTCCTGCGCGGCGGGACCATGGCCAAGGCGCTGGCAAAAACCGTCGCGACCTCGCGGGCCAAGCGCATCGGCTTTGAGGCCAATTTCACCACTGTCGGCCAGATAGCCGGGCTGGAAAAGGCCCTCAAGAAACTCTCCAAAAAGCGCTCCGTAGCGTCGCGAATTCGCGTTACGCCGGTGAATGATCTGCTGGTGAATGTACGGAAGGTGAAGGACGCGAAGGAAGTCGCCATCATCGAAAAGGCGGTCGAGATTGCCGAGCAGGCGTACCTGGCGCTGCGGGCGCAGATCAAGCCGGGGCTGAGTGAAAACTACCTGGCCGGGCTGTTGAACTTTGAGATGCGCACGCGCGGGGCGAGCGATTCGAGTTTCCAGTCCATCATCGCCGCCGGACCGGCCAGCAGCCTGCCGCATTACCGGCCGAGCGATAAGGTCGTGAAGATGGATCAGCCGCTGCTGATCGACTGGGGGGCCCGCTACAATGGCTATTGCAGCGACCTGACGCGGACGCTGCTGATCGGCAAAGTCTCGCCAAGGATGGAGACAATCTATAAAATCGTGCTTGAGGCGCAGCTTGCGGCCATCGACTTTCTTAAGCCGGGCGTCACGACGCGCCAGGCCGACCGCGCGGCGCGGGATGTGATCGACAAGGCCGGATTCAAGGACAAGTTTGGTCACGGCACGGGTCATGGGATCGGGCGTGATATTCATGAATTGCCCACGCTGCGGAAAACCGGCGAGGAGGAAGAACTGACGCCGGGTATGATCGTGACGGTGGAGCCGGGCATTTATCTCCCCGGGATCGGCGGCGTCCGCATCGAGGATGATGTGCTGATTACCAAGACCGGACACCGCGTGCTATCCAGTTTGGATAAGAGCTTTGAGGGATGCCATCTTGAGTGATAAAAAATCAAAACGAAAACCGCGCAAGTCGCCGGCGCAAGCGGCCTCGCAGGAATCCTCCGGCGGCGGGCCGATGGATGTGGGCGTGCTGGAAAAGCTCGTCAAACTCATGCGGGCCAATGACTTGACGACGGTGGAAGTGGCCGACGGTGACCGGCGGATTTTGCTGAAGCGAGGCGGGGAAGCGGTCGCTTTCGCCCCGTCGCCGATGGGTCATGCCCCCGCCAAGTCCGCCGCCGCGCCAATCGAGCCGAAGGCCGATGAAGACGCCGGGTTGGTTCCCATCAAGAGCATCATGGTGGGCACGTACTATGCCGCGCCGGCGCCGGATGCGCCGCCGTTCGTCTCGGTAGGAACGTCCGTGGACGAGGAGACGGATGTCTGCGTGATCGAGGCGATGAAAGTGTTCAATACCATCAAGGCGGATTGCCGGGGAACGATCGCCAAGGTCCTGGTCACCAACGGGCAGAGCGTGGAATTCGGCCAGCCGCTGTTTTTGGTAAAGCCGTAAAGACGGGATTCACCACAGAGGACACGGAGGACACAGAGGAATGAAGAGGGAAGTTGGAAATCCAAATTAAACAACCAGTAGCAATTCGGCGAGGGTGCAACTCTCTAACATGATCTTTGTTTTTTCCTCTGCGTCCTCTGTGTCCTCTGTGGTGAGATCGCATTTATTTCGCTCTGAAAGCTGACGCCAACGAAATGTTCTCAAAGATACTGATAGCCAATCGCGGGGAGATTGCCCTTCGCGTCATTCGCGCCTGCCGCGAGATGTCGATCCAGACGGCGGTCGTCTATTCCGAGGCGGACAAGGACGCGGCGTATCTCAAGCTCGCGGATCAGGCCATCTGCATCGGCGGGGCGGCGCCGCAGGAAAGTTACCTGCGGATCGACCGGATCATGTCGGCGGCCGAGGTGGCCGATGCGTCGGCGATTCATCCGGGGTATGGATTCCTCGCCGAGAACGCGCATTTCGCCGAGGTCTGCCGGGAGTGCAAAATCGAATTCATAGGACCGCCGGTGAAGGCGATGCTGAGCCTGGGCGACAAGGTGCAGGCGAAGAAGATCGCCCAGAAGGCGAAAGTGCCCACCGTCCCCGGCAGCGACGGCGCGGTGGCGGATGAAAAACTGGCCCTGCGCCTGGCCGACGAGATCGGCTATCCCGTCATCATCAAGGCGGCCGCCGGCGGCGGGGGTCGCGGGATGCGCGTGGCCCACAACAACGTCTCCCTCCGCGCCGGTTTTCAGGCGGCCCGGGCCGAGGCGGAAAACGCGTTCAAGGACTCGACGGTTTACATCGAAAAGTACGTCGAATACGGCCGCCACGTCGAGGTGCAGATTCTCGGCGATAATCACGGCAACGTCGTGCATCTCTTTGAGCGCGACTGCTCGATGCAGCGGCGGCACCAGAAGCTGGTCGAGGAATCGCCCAGCCCGTTTTTGCACGAAAAGGTGCGGCAGGAATTGTGCGCGTCGGCCGTAAGGCTGGTGAAAGCGGCCGGCTATACCAATGCGGGGACGGTCGAGTTCCTGGTGGATCAGGAGCAGAACTTTTACGTCCTGGAAGTGAACGCGCGGATTCAAGTTGAGCATCCGGTGACCGAATCGGTGACCGGGATCGACTTGATTAAAGAGCAGATTCGCATCGCGGCGGGCGAGAAACTGAGTTTCGGCCAAAAGGACATCACCCGCCACGGGCACGCGATTGAGTGCCGCATCAATGCGGAAGACCCGGCGCGGAATTTCGCCCCGTGCCCCGGTTTGATCACCGAGCTGCGCGTCCCTGGCGGTCCCGGCGTGAGACTGGACAGCCACGTTTACGCGGGCTATCGCATCCCGCCGAATTACGACTCGATGATCGGCAAGCTCATCGTCCACCGGCCCACCCGAGCCGAAGCGATTGCGGCCATGAAGCGGGCCCTGGGCGAATTCCACATCGCGCCGATCCTGACGACGATTCCGCTGCATTTACAGATTATGAACAATTCGCATTTTGTGGCGGGAGAAGTGGATACGGGGTTTGTGGAACGATCGCTGTTGGGTCGGTAGACGCGGCCGCAATGGCCTCGCCGAAGGCTAGAGAACCTCCCAGAAATGGGCGGCTTTTTTATGCACTGACGGTATAATCGTCCCGTGTGAGACCGCGCTGGTTCAACGTCGCCACCTTTCTTTCGATTGTATTACTGATATTTGTCGCGATACCAGGCTCAGTCGCTTTTCACTCTGACGGAAATAATTGGATAAATACGGGTTTCGGGCAGATTAATCTGTCCAACGCGGAAGCGGATTGTTGGGGCATTGGCATGATCGTCCTGATGGTCATCGGGGTTTTGCTGCCGCCGATTTGGCTTGTGTTGTGGGTAATCGAGCGATTCAGATCCGATTGAAGTTCAAATGAAGACACTACCGACACGGCAGTCCGCGCTGATTTGAACTCTGTTTTTCGTCGGGCTGATATTACACTGGTCTGACGAGAAGACGGACGAGAATTCCATGAGCACGGTTGGCATCTACCAGGCGAAGACCCATTTCACCGACCTGATGAATCGCGTCGCGGCGGGGGAAACGATTACCATCACGCGGCGTGGCCGACCCGTGGCAAGAATAGTGCCCTGCGACTTTCCCGACAGCGGGCGCGAGAGCCGAGAGATCGTCGAGGATTTCCGCAAAATCCGCGAGGCGGTCGCCAAGCGAGGTGGGATGCGGGGACTGTCGGTGCAGAAACTCATTCGCGAGGGACGACGGCTCTAACTATCGACTTCGGCGTGACATTGTGGGCAGCGAAGACCTGATCGCGAATGTGTAGGAACTTGCATCCTATTGTCCTCTGCGTCAGGATGTGAACTCGACGCCCCGATGGTTGGGCGGGGAACACATGATCAGTTTGATCCTATCCGACACCACCTTATCCGGCCCGCAACTGTGGCTGCTGTACGTCATGGGGGCGCTGACGATCGTGTATGCGATTTTCCTTCGCCCCATGCAAAAGCGCCATAAGGACCCGCTGACGCGCGCCTTTCAACCCGGGTCGCTGGCCCGCCAGCGCGATGTCGAAAAGCAGATGGAGACGCTGCTGGTGGAACTGTCGGAAATGGCACGGCAGATCACGGCGCAGCTTGATACGCGGGCGGCGAAACTTCAGGGGCTTTTGGCCGAGGCGGATAAGCGAATCGCCGAGCTTCAAGGCCATGGGAACGGCGAGGCGCGGGTGGAAGCGATGCCGCGCATTTCCGCGTCGGTTGGCTCGCCAATGACCCAGCCACCCACGCCGGCCGCGGCGGGACGTGATATTCCGGCGCCGCCGGAATCTTCGCGGCATCGCGATATTTATGTGTTGGCCGACGCGGGGATGAACGTGGCCCAGATCGCCCAGAAATTGTCGCGGCCCGGCGGGGAAATCGAATTGATCCTCGCCCTGCGGCCCAGGAAAGCTCCGGCGGAATAGACGACACAGGTCAGCACTCATACAACTTTGGGAGAACCCAGGATGCCCTCTTACAATCTGCCTGCACGGACAAAACCCACGCGCGTCAAAAAGGGCCAGGTGCTTCTCGTGGCCAGCGGCGATTTGCGTCTTTCCGCGAATCAGAAATGCTGGCCGGAGCAGGCGAAAATGGAGGAGGCCCTCACGGCGGCGCTGGCCGACATGGGATATGAGCTGGTCCGGGCGCATCCCTTCAAGCCGGAGCAGGGGCACGGGTTTATCCAATCGCAGCGCGAGGGGATTGATGTCTTTTCCACGCTCGACCCCAAGGCCCCGCTGATCGTGGCCGAGAGCGTGTGGCAATACAGCCATCACGTACTCGCCGGCTTGATGAACCGGCACGGGCCGCTGCTGACGGTGGCCAATTGGTCGGGGGCGTGGCCGGGGCTGGTGGGGATGCTGAATCTCAACGGGTGTCTCACCAAGGCGGGCGTAAAGTATTCGACCATCTGGAGCCTGGATTTCACCGACGCGTTTTTCCGCAATCATCTCCAAACCTGGCTGGAAACCGGCAAGACCAAGCACAAAATCTCCCACGTCACCAAGTTCAAGAACGTCCGGGTCGGCGGCAAGGAGCGCAAGCTTGGCGACGCATTGGCCGACGAGCTGCGCCGCGACAACGCCATCCTGGGCATCTTCGACGAAGGTTGCATGGGGATGTACAACGCGATTATCCCCGATGAATTGCTCAATCCCCTGGGCGTGTTCAAGGAACGGCTGAGCCAGTCGGCGCTCTTTTATGAAACCAACCAGGTGGGCGATCAGGAAGCGGGCGACGTGCGGCGCTGGATGCAGGACCGGGGAATGAAATTTCTCACCGGGCCTAACGAGCAGGAACATCTCACCGATCATCAGCTTCACATGCAATGCAAGATGTACATCGCGGCCCTGCGCATTGCCGACGCATTTGGCTGCGACGCCATCGGCATCCAATATCAGCAGGGATTGAAGGATTTGCTGCCAGCGTCGGATTTAGTGGAGGGGATGCTGAACAATTCCGATCGCCCGCCGGTGCGAAGCTGGGACGGGCAGCGGATTCTGCATGAAGGGGAGCCGCTGGTGCATTTCAACGAGGTGGACGAATGCGCGGGATTGGATGGGCTGATGACCTATCGCATTCACAAGGCGATGGGCCAGCCGGTGGAAAATACACTGCACGATCTCCGCTGGGGCGACATCGATCCGACGGGAACGGTGCAGGATTTTGTGTGGGTTTTTGAAATCAGCGGCAGCGCACCGCCGGCCCATTTTGAAGGCGGCTGGGCCGGCGCATCAAGCGAGCGCCAGCCTCCCATGTATTTCCGCCTCGGCGGCGGCACGCTCAAGGGGATCAGCAAGCCGGGCGAGATTGTCTGGAGCCGCATATTCCTGCAGGACGGCGAATTGAAGATGGACCTGGGGCGAGGGCAGGCCGTGCACCTCCCGATTGAGGAGACGCAGCGCCGCTGGGATGCGACCACTCCGTGTTGGCCGATCATGCACGGCGTGACCTACGGCGTGGACCGCGACCAGATGATGGCCCGGCACAAAGCCAACCACATTCAGGTCGCCTACGCCACCAGCCCCGAACATGCCGACCGGGCCATGCTGGCCAAAGCGGCGATGGCCCATGCGATGGGGATGGAGGTCGCGATCTGCGGGACGAAGAAGGATGGGTCGGATTGGGAGTAGGCGGAGCACCACATATTCTCGTTCTTGCGGGGCCGAACGGCGCCGGTAAATCCACGGCGGCGCCCGCATTGATCGACGAAACGCTCGGGATCGCCGAGTTCGTCAATGCGGACGTCATTGCGACGGGCCTGTCGGCGTTTGATCCAGAGCGCGTGGCCCTGGAGGCGGGACGGTTAATGCTCATCCGCCTTCGAGAATTGGCGAAGCAGCGCGTGAGCTTCGCGTTTGAGACGACGCTGGCAAGCCGCAGTTTTGCGCCGTGGATTGCTGAGTTGGTGAAGTCGGGGTATTCATTTCATCTGTGCTTTATATGGGTTCCTAGCGCGGAACACGCGGTTATGAGGGTCGAGTGTCGCGTGCGCAGCGGTGGCCACCGAGTTCCCGAGGAAACGATCCGACGGCGTTACGATCGTGGGCTTAAGAATTTTTTTTCGCTTTACCAGCCGATCACCACAACATGGCGTGTATTCGACAACTCCGAGCGTATAAAACCGCAACTGATCGCAGGTGGCGCGGGCAGGAACACCGAATTAATTGTCAATCCGGCTAAATGGGATATAATTTTGCGGTATAGTCAATGATTCGACGCACTCAGCCCAACATCGGGGAAATAATGGCCTCCGACACGCTCGTCGGAGAAGCGCTGGCGCGCGGTGTTCGACGCGCCTTATTGCGCCACAAGAAGCTGGGGGAGTCGGTCGTCGTTTGGCGCGACGGCGGGCCAGTCATTATTCCAGCGGAGGAGATCCCCGACGACGATCCCGATTCAGCTCCCGCCAAGGCTTAACCCACCGCGGCGGCCACCTATACCACCCCAGCCATTCCCGTCTCAATCGCCTCTCCAACATACTCGCGCGGATCGGTCACATAACCGCGCAAAGCGCTGGCGGCGACAGTCAGCGGGCTGGCCAGGAAGACGCTGCTCTTGGTGCTTCCCATCCGGCCGGGGAAGTTGCGGTTGGTCGTGCTGATGCAGACTTCGGTCTTTTGCAGGCGGCCGAATGTGTCGGACGGGCCGCCGAGGCAGGCGGAGCAGCCGCTGGAGCCGACGCGACAGCCGGCATCCAGGAGCACGTCCTCGATGCTCTTTTCGTGGGGGCCTTTTTCCACGCCGCGAAGATTGAGGCGTTTCATGTCGGCGTGCACTTCGGTGCTGCCGGGCACGACGAAGGTGGGAATCTTCACGTGATTCCCCTTGAGGATATTGGCGGCGAAGATCATGTCGGTGATTTTTCCGCCGGTGCAGCTTCCAATGTAGGCCTGATCCAGCTTCACGTCGCGGCAGTTGTACGCCGTGTCGCGATTGTCCGGACTATGAGGCTTGGCGACCAGCGGCTCAAGCGCGGCCAAGTCCCATTCATGCTCATACGCGTATTCCGCGTCGGCGTCGTCGCGCTCGACGACCCAATCGGGGCGGTTGCTGCGGGCGTGAACGTAGCGCAGGGTCTTGTCGTCCACATCGCAGACGCCGTTTTTCCCGCCGGCTTCGATGGCCATGTTGGTCAGCGTCATGCGGTCTTCCAGCGTGAGGGAGCTGATGCCGTCGCCGGCGAAATACATGCTCTTATAGGTCGCGCCATCGACGCCGATTTCGCCAATGACCGCGAGGATCAAATCTTTTGCCGTCAGGTATGGGGGGATGGCGCCGCTGAAGGCAAATCGCATGGTCGGCGGGACTTTGAGCCACAGCTTCCCAGTGCCCAGGACAAATGCGGCGTCGGTGTTGCCGATGCCGGTGGCAAACTGGCCGAACGCGCCGGCCGTGCAGGTGTGGCTGTCGGTGCCTAACAGCACCTCGCCCGGCCGAACGTGCCCCTCTTCGGGCAGGGCCTTGTGGCAGACGCCCTTGTAGTTGGTTTTGGTGGGGTCGCGATAGGGATTGGGCATCGTTGGTTCGGAGGTCACGAACTCGGCGTCATAATAGTATTTCAGGCCCTGCTCTTTAACGAAATCGCGCAGAATCTGCACATTGCGATGACATTTCTCATCGGCGGTGAAGATGTAATGGTCGGGGATGATGACGACGCGATCCTTGTCCCAGACCTTGGCAGTCGGGCCGAAGCGCTCGTGGAAGATGCCGATGGACCCCGGCCCGCAGACATCGTGGGTCATGAGAATATCCACGTTGACCCAGACATTTTCTCCCGGGGCGACGCGCCGCTTGCCTGAGTGGCGAGCCAGAATCTTCTCCGTCATTGTCATGCCGGCCATCAAATGCTCCTCAAATGAAATTCAAGAAAGGAGTATATCCTCACGCCGAGGCGGATTCTATTGGGCCGAGTCGATACGTCCTACATCCGGCCGATGTGTCCAACCTGTCTTTGCGGTACAATCGCCCCACTGTGACGGACGGCACATGGACGGTTCGGCGGCTTCTGGAGTGGACGACGCCGTTTTTCACGCGCAAGGACGTGGATACGCCGCGTTTAAGCGCCGAACTTCTCCTCGCCCATGTCCTGTCGATTCCGCGCATCAAGCTTTATACGGATTATGAGCGGGTCCTTTCCGAGGCGGAATTAGCGCAATATCGCGACCTTGTCCGCCGGGCGGCCGAGCAGGAGCCGGTGGCGTATCTGACGGGCCGGGTGCATTTTTTCAATCTGGAATTTGAACTCACGCGCGACGTGCTGATTCCGCGGCCGGATACGGAGACGCTGGTCGAGAATGCCATCCGCATCGCGCGGGCGCAGGCCACCTGGACGCATCCGCGCGTGCTCGACCTCTGCACGGGCAGCGGCTGCGTTGCCGCGGCAGTGGCGGCGAATCTTAGAACAGCGCGGGTTGTGGCGACGGAGATCAGCCCGGCGGCGGCCAGCGTGGCGCGGCGGAACTTCCAACGGCTGGGGCTGGAAGATCGGGTAACCGGTCTGGAAGGCGATCTATTCGCGGCGCTGGACTCATTTCACGAGCAGAAGGAATTTCATCTCATCCTGGCCAATCCGCCTTACATTCCCAGCGGGCAGATCTCCCAACTGGATCGAAGCGTGCGCGACTATGAGCCGCATCTGGCGCTCGACGGGGGACCGGATGGATTGAACTTTCATCGGCGCATCTGGGAGCAGGCCCCTACAATGCTTGGCGGCGAGGGGCAGGTACTGCTGGAGATCGCGTTTGACCAGGGACCGGCGGCGCTGGCAGCGGTGGCGGACTATCCGTTGTTCGCCGAGCCACGCATACTCAAGGATTATGGCGGCCGCGATCGGGTTGTCGCGGCGGAAGTCAAGAAGGGCTTAAGAGTTTAAGGGTTTAAGAGTTCAAGGGGTTAAGGGTTTAAGAGTTGGAAAGTTGGAAAGAGAAACGGCTGATTTTGTGCCCTTGAACTCTTAAGCCCTCTTGAACCCTTAAACCCTATTTCGACGGTGCCGGCATGACTCTTTCCTGGTTCCTGGTTTATTCCGCGATTGGCTGGCTGATCCGCGTCAGCATGGTGCCGACCGTGTTGCGCCGCCAGCTTGCCCCGGGGGCGACGTGGGCATGGCTGGGCGTCGTGTTTCTGCACCCTTACATTGGCGGATTCCTGTACATCCTGATCGGCGAGACGCGCCTGAGCCCGCGCCGCGCCGAATTGCACCGCAGCATCGTGGCCCAATTCCGCTCGCCGGGAACCAATGTCGGCTCGTCGGACTCGATCGCGGGGCTGGATGCGACTTACAAGCCGATGGTGCTGCAAGCGGAAAAAATCAGCGGCATGCCCATCCGGGGCGGCAATGCGGTGGAGTTTTTTCGGGAATCGTCGCAACTGGTCGACCGGCTGGTGGCGGATATCGACGCGGCCAAAACGCGCGTGCACCTGCTCTATTACATCTTCTGCTCCGATGGGACGGGAAAGCGTGTGATCGACGCCCTGGTTCGCGCGGCGGCGCGCGGCGTCGAATGCCGCGTGCTGGCCGACGCCGTCGCGTCACGCTGGTTTTTCCGGCCCGGTGGAACCGCGTCGCAGTTGACCGATCATGACGTACAGGTGGCAGCGGCGCTGCCGGTCGCGTCGCTGCGCCAGGGGCTGCCGCGCATGGACCTGCGCAATCATCGCAAGCTGTCGGTGATTGACGGGGCGATGGCGTATGTCGGCAGTCACAACCTGATTAATCCCGATTACGGCGGCAACCGCGCCGGGCCGTGGGTGGATATGACGGCGCGCCTCACGGGGCCGGTGGTGGCGGAACTGGAAAGCGTCTTTTGCGAGGACTGGGCGTTTGAATCGGGGGAGATGCTGGAGCGCCTGTATCCCCAGGGGCCGCCGCCGATTGCTGACGGCGTGCCGATGCAGGTGGTGCCGACCGGGCCAAGCCCGTCCGATGAAACCTATCGGCGCGTGCTGCTGGCCGCGATTCAATCGGCGCGCAGCCAGCTTATTTTAACCACGCCCTATTTTGTGCCGGATGAGCCGGCGCTGGTGTCATTGATGATGGCGGCGGATCGCGGGGTGGATGTGAAACTGCTGCTGCCGCAGCATCCGGATCATCTTTTCACCGCGGCGGCGGGGCGAGCTCATTTTGCGCGGCTAATGGAGGCGGGGGTAAATATCCATCTCTTTAAGCCGGGGCTGTTGCACACCAAATCGGCGACAGTGGATAACGCATTTGCCCTGTTCGGCTCGGCCAATCTGGACGTTCGCAGCTTCAACCTCAACTTTGAGCTGTCCGTCCTGATTTATGACCGCGCCGTGACAGGGCAGATGCGCGATATTCAATTGAACTACCTGAAGGACTCCGTTCCCTTAAGCCCCCAAGAGTGGAGCCGCCGGTCGGTGATTAAGGTCTACACCGACGGGGCGGTCTCCTTGCTCTCTCCCCTGCTCTAAGCGCCCCTTGTGTCAGAGATGTTTGACTTAAGCCGCCCCGGCCCGGCGATGCCATTTGAAGAAACCGAATCCAGCGATCAGCACCAGACCCGCCAGACCGGAGCTGGGCAGAGGCGCTCCCGACGGAGGCTGGGCGCTGATCGGGATCAGCGGATCCAGGGCGATCTGATCCTGGGCGCCGTTTTCGCCGACCAGGGCAATCAGGTCGGTGGCGTCGTATTGCTGGTTATTGGGGTTCAAAGCGTCGGCCAGGAATCCGTTGGCGACGGAGATCGCGCCGGAGGCAACGTCGCTGCCGGCGTAGAACGTTCCCGAACCGGTCGAAACCGAGGAGTCGGAGTCGTAAATGATATTCCAGATCGCCAACTGGAAGGCTTCCTTGGCGGTCTCGGCCGAGGGGCTGGAGCCCTGGGTCTTGCTGTAATCAACGCCGAACAAGGCCTCGAGATCGTCGGCTTTGGCCGTGCCCATGCCATTGGAGGGCGTGCCGCCGATGTAAGCGCCCGCTTTGGGAGCGCTGGCGAGAGGTTCAATGTTGAAGGTGTAGGTGCCGCCAAAGTCCACGTCCTGGATCAGGTCGATGCAATAGGTATTGAAGCCGGCGGCAAAGGGAGCTTCGTTGGTGGACGCGCCCTGCCAGATGATATTGCCGATGCCGCCGTCCACGGAAGGAGACCCTTGCAGGTCCAGCGTGCCAAAGACGTACGGGTCAAGGCTGGTCAGGGTGGCCGTGATCGTGTCGGCCTTGACCAGCGACGGAGCAGCCAGGCCGGCGGCCATGGCGGCGAAGCACAATGTAGAACGAATCCAACTTTGCATAATCTCTTCTCCGAAGAAAAATCTTGCGCGATCGGCGGATGCGCGGATCGCCCGATTGCCTGCGCGGAAACTCCTTCCGCGAAAACAACGCTCTTCCCAAATTTTTTAAACCGACCCCATCTGGCGAACATCCCAGGCGAGAGGAAACGAACCGCGTGTTTACAATCTCAGCGGGCCGTTTCCGGCACTCATCCAACCCACGCTTTTCAATCTACACCGAGACGGCGCGGCGGCAAACGAATTGGCCTTAAATCAGCCAGGGGGCGACCGGCGGGGCGTGAAATTGGTGAAGGTGCAAGGGTGGAAGGAAGGAAAACGATAAGGAACGTCCGGTAACCGTGGCGAGTGCGAGAATCAGCTTCAATGAACGTTGAGTGGGCCGCGGCAGAATCCGGTCCAGCCTCGGCGCTACGTAAGCTGTATCACCATTTCACCCTTCATCCTACCAATCCAGCGTCCCGCGCCACGCCGCCGTCATCTCTTCAATGCTGATTTCCAGGGCCCGTTGCTGCGGCGCTGTGATCGTCAGTTTGGGAAGATGCTGGGTGGTTCCAAGATCAACGATTTCCCCTGCGCCTCCCAGAGTCTGATGCAGCGCATCCAGCGCATCGGTGTCCGCCAACTCCACAAGATATCGCCCGGGCCGCTCGACAAAGGCGGCTTCGCTCAGGAACAAATCGCCGCCGACGATCAATCCCAAGCCTGATGCGATACACATTTCCGCCGCCGCCACGGCGATGCCGCCATCGCTCACATCGTGGCAGGCCGCGACTTTTCCGCCCGCGATAAAATCCCCCAGCAACCGGTGTAATTGGGCCAGGTTCCCCAGGTTAAACGAATCCTTGGCGCTGATAAGGCAGACTCGCCCCGCGCGGTGCTTGAAATCCATGGTCACGCACTTGCGCACATCATCGATCACGGCGATGGCGCTGATGAGCAGCGTGTTGGGGATGCGCATCACCTGCCCGGTTTCCTGGTTGGTGAACTGATTGTGCAGCGAATCCTTCCCGCTGATGAACGGCACGCGATAGGCCAGCGCCGCATCGCGGCACGCTTCGCAAGCGGCGACCAGGGTCCCCATGGTCCGCTCATCGTCCACGCTGGGCCAGCAGAAATTATCCAGGATGGCCATGCGATCCAGCCGCCCGCCGACGGCGACGACATTGCGAATCGCCTCGTCGATTGAGGCAATCGTCATCTCGTGCGGATCGGCAATCGCCGGCGACATCCCGCACCCCAACGCCACGCCCTTATACGAATCCAGCTTGGGCCGAACGACCGCCGCGTCGGACGGCCCGATTTGCATTGGTCCCGTCAGTGGTTTGATGACTGACCCGCCCTGCACCTCATGGTCGTATTGCCGGATAATCCAGTGCTTGCTCGCGATATTCGGCGACGCCAGCAGCGACAACAGCCGCTGCTTCGCCTGCTCCGGCGTCAATGACTTGGGCAAATGACCGGACGTTCGCGCGTGCCGCTCCACAACCGCGTGCCGCGTCGGCATGGGCAGCCCCTCGTGCACAAAATCCATCCCCATCCGCCCGACTTCGATGCCGTTGTAATTGAGCACCAGCTCGCGGCCGGGCGTTCCAAAATGTCCGATGACCGTGGCCTCAACGTCTTCCCCGCCGGCCAGATCCAGCAGCGCCCACACCTTCGCCGGCGGCACCGAGAGCACCATCCGCTCCTGCGCCTCGCTGATCCAGATTTCGTCGTGGCGCAGGCCGGCGTATTTGAGGGGGACTTTTTCCAGTTCGACGAACGCGCCGGTTTTCTCGCCCATTTCGCCGACGGCGCTGGACAGGCCGCCGGCGCCGCAATCAGTGATGGCGGTGAACAGATTCCGATCGCGCGCCGCCAGCACCACGTCGGCCACCTTCTTTTCGGTGATGGCATTTCCGATCTGAACGGCGTGGGAGAATTCCTCGGCATGAGTATCCGTCAATTCCGCCGAGCTGAACGTCGCCCCATGCACGCCGTCGCGCCCGGTCCGGCCGCCGATGACGACGATGGCATCGCCGTCGTGCGCCGCCTTGAAGATTTTGTCGCGCGGTATCAATCCCACGCAGCCGCAGAAAACCAGGGGATTGCCGAGATAATCGGGATCAAAATAAACCGCGCCGTTGACGGTCGGAATCCCCATGCGGTTTCCGTAATCGCGCACTCCCGCCACGATCTGCCGCAACACGCGCTTGGGATGGATGACCCCTTTTGGAAGCGGCTGCGTGTATTCCGGACCGGCGACACAGAAGACGTCCGTATTGGCGATGGGCTTCGCGGCCAGGCCGGTGCCGAGGATATCGCGGATCACGCCGCCGATGCCGGTGGCGCTGCCGCCGTATGGCTCGATCGCGCTGGGATGATTGTGCGTCTCGACCTTGAAGCAGACCGCGTCGGTCGCATCAAACGCGACCACGCCCGCGTTATCCGCAAAGACCGACAGGCAAAACGGCTCGCCGGTGTTTTCCTTCATCAGCCGCTGCGTCGCGGCAAACAGCGTCTCCTTGATGAGATTCCCATAGCGCCGCCGCCCGACCTCGCGGCCGTCGGAATTTATTTCCACCACTTCCACCGCGCTCTTGAGCGTCTTGTGAACGCAGTGCTCGCTCCACGTCTGCGCCAAGGTCTCCAGTTCGATATCCGTCGGCTCGCGCTGCTGCTGGCGAAAGTAGGATTGGATGGCCTTCATCTCCGGCAGCGATAGAAACAAATGCCCGCTGCGGCTCAGCTTCACGAGCTGGTCATCGCCCAGATTTCGCATCGTCACGCGGCGGACATTGAGCGTATATTCCCGCCCCGTCTCAAACCGCGCCGGCACATACGCCGAGAAATGCACCGTCTCAATCACCCCATTGGCCAGTGCCGTGCGCGCGATCCGCTCCAATTGGCTCTGGTCCAACTTGGCATCAATCAAAAACGCCCGCCCGGTGCGCACCTCGGTCACCGGAATCTTCAAATCCTTAATCGCCATCTCCGTGCTGGCCGCCACCGGATCCATGACGCCGGGTTTGAGGTGAACCTCAATCCGCCCCCGCCCCCCGTCATCGGGCGGCTCGCTCACCAGGTCGGCCTCTTCCACAATGGGATCCGCGAGCAACTGCCGCGCGACCTGCCGCGCCTGCTCGGGAGACATCGTCGAATCAATCAAAAAAATCCGCCGGCTGGAGACGTTGCCGGCGCTGTAGCCAAACTCGCCAATCTGCTGCGCGACCGAAGCCCCCAGCGGATCAACGCCGGTAGCGCGTACATCGATGCGGTAAATCATGGGGGAATTGTAGCGAGGGGAAAAAGAAAGTTGAACGCCGAGACGCCGAAGACGCCGAGAAGACAATGCAAAGACTTAAACTAGACGCGAAGCCGGCGAAGAAAATGCAAGACACACCACAGAGGACACGGAGGACGCAGAGGTAAATCAAAATTCAGATTGATTTTGGTTTTCCTCTGTGTCCTCTGTGCCCTCAAGCGAGGCGCAGCCGAGCGGGCGGTGAGTTCGCATTTTTGATTTTTTTCCTTGGCTTTCTTCGCGTCTTCGCGTTTAAGTCTTTGCATTGTCTTCTCGGCGTCTTGGCGTCTCGGCGTTCATTCTCCTTCTTGGCCACCCAAAGCGCTGACTTCCTCCGGCGCCGCGACCCCCGCCTTCGCCGCATGGTGTTTCGCGTGTAGCAAATCCAACGCCGCCGCGAATACCATGGCTGGCGTCACGCGCGTCATGCAGCGGTGATCCAGCGGGCATTTTTTCTTTTGGCACGGGCCGCAGAAAACCTTCACCGACGTCTGCCGCTCCTTGGCGTAATAGATTTCCGTCCACTCCGGATGGGTCGGGCCGAAGACCGTCACCACCGGCACGCCAAAGGCCGCGGCAATATGGCGCGGGCCGGTGTCGTTGGTCACCATCAAGTCGCTGCGGCGGATGATTTCCTTGAGCGAGCCGAGCTTCAGGCCGTGCGCCGCCAGATCAATGGCCGGCCGCTTGAGGTGGGAGAGCACCGACTCGACGATCTGCCGTTCCTTGGGGGCCGAAACCGTCGCCCCGAGTTCATCCGTGAAACGGTCCGACAAATCCGCGAAATATTCGGGCAGCCAGCATTTGGCCGCGCCGAATTGGGCACCGGGATTCAATACAATCAGCGGCGGCTTGCCCATCGATCCCGGCCGGTAAATGCTCGGATCGATCTTGCACCGATGCAGCACGCTGTGCCCATGCCGCCGCTCGGCATCGGTCACGAATAACTCCATCGTGAGGTCTTTGTGCGGACTCCCCAGGTATTGCGCCAGCCCCAGGTAATACTTGATGATCGGCGTGGGCAGAAACTTCCCCCGATCCTTCGGCGGCAGCAGCCGGTCGGTCAGCAAAAACCCGCGCCCGTCGCGCTCGTAGCCGAGGATTTGCTTGATGTTGGCCATCTTGCAGACCAGCGCCGTCTGAAACGAATTGGGCAGCAAAATGGCCAGATCAAACTTGGCCGCGCGCAACCGCGCCGCGACATCGAAAATCCCCTTGCCGGCTTTCTTTCGCGTCTTGCCGGCGCGATAGGTGATGAGCTTGTCCGCCCACGGCATCCCCGCGCAGATCGGCTTGATGTTCCGCTTCATGAGAAAGCTGATGTGCGCATCGGGATACAGATGCCGAATGGCCCGGAGCGTCGGCGTGGCCATCACGGCGTCGCCTACCCAACTGGGTTGCACCACCAATACTTTCCCCGGCCCGGACATGTCGTTTGAGTATAACAAGAATTCAATTCCTTCGGACAATCTCCAGGTCCACAAAATCCCAGCCGTCGTTATACACCAGCGTCCGC
>JBEKYH010000009.1:0-24479 GCA_049511115.1 Tepidisphaeraceae bacterium
TGTTCGGGCTAATACTGATCGTGTACCTGTTTGCGTCGTTGTATTGCGCCCTGTTGTTTCACCTGAAAATCGAGGCTGACGCGGCTGTCGTAAGCATGGGGCGGCCCAGGGAGAAAATCAGCCCGGCGGCGCTGGCGCGGGATCAGCGGCGGTTGTCGGTCTCCATGCGCCGCCTCACGGCGCTGGTGGCGCTGTTCTCGATTGTGATGGCGGTGGTCGTCTTTTTGTTTTTCCCGCGCGGCGCGCCGGATGGGCTTTTCGCCAACGTCCTGGCAACGCCGCAGGTGCTGACGGGGTTCAATGACCAGGTCTCCATGAATCAGGTGACGCAGATCGCCCAGAGCCAGGAGATCGTGGCCGAAGTGAAGGTGACGCAGGAGGGACGCCAATGGGGAGGCGCGCAGCCGCTGCTGTTGCGCGGGTCAACCTTGGATGCGTATTCCGGGCGCGGGTATCAGGATAATGAACCCTGGACCTGGCGGCGAAGCGATGGAGAGGACACGGAGCTGTACAAGAAATTCTCGGTTTATCCGACACAGCAATGGAAGCTGAAGTACGGCGACGATCTGGAGGGCGATTTCGTCCAGGACGTGACTCTCCAACCGTCGGACACGCAGTTTATTTTCGCGATGGCGGGGGTGTCCGCGATTCACTCCGACGAAAGCATCAAAGGCACTTATTGGGAGCGGGACGGAGCGATGACCAGCGATCGCACGCTCGCCGCGGGAGGATTGCAGCGCTACGAGGTCTGGTCGACGGGGACCATTCCCAATCCGACCGGCGAAGATGGGGCGGTGACCTCCTGGATTTCGCCGGAAATCCGCGAGTACGCGCGGCGCCCGGAGGTATCGGGAACCGACCCCGCCACGGGCCGGCCGCTGGCGGATTTGCTCGGCACTGCCGATGCGCCGGCGGACATTAACCGCCTCATCGCCGAAGCGATGCAGGCTCACCTTCGGGCCAATTTCACCTACACGCTGGACCTGACCAGCGATCGCGCCAAGTTCGCCGATCCGGACAAGGACCCGCTGGTGGTTTTCCTTACCGATGTGAAGAAAGGGCATTGCGAGTATTTTGCCGGCGCCATGACGCTGCTGTGCCAGAGCCTGCGCATTCCGGCGCGCATGGTGGTGGGCTACCGGAGCGACGAATTCAACGAGCTGGGCGGATACTACGTGGTGCGGCGGAGCCAGGCGCACGCGTGGGTGGAAGTGCTGACGGCCGATGGTTGGGCGACGTTTGATCCGACCAGCGCCAACGCGGACATGGAGCCGCTGGCGACAAGCTGGTTCGGGCAGGTCAAGGATTTCTTTAACTACCTGGATTACGAATGGGGGACGACGGTTGTCGCGTACGGCCAGGAAAACCGCATGAACGTCATGGAGGCGATGAACACGGCGGTGAGCAAGTCGGCGGTGAATTCGGCGCAATCCATCTCGCGGCTGCCGTGGCTTCTTCGGCGCATACCCGATCTGCTGGACAGCGCCGCCGACAAGATCGCCAATCCGCTGGTGGCTAATCCCGCGATCATTGCCGACGCCATGATGGCGATGGCGGTGATCATTGTGGTGCTGGTGGGGTACTACTTTTATTCCAACTTTCAGTTGCGCCGGCGCGCCGCCCGCATCGGCCTGGGCGGCCTGCCGCCGGGGCAGCGGAGGCACCTGGCCCGGCAGCTTGGGTATTACGACGACCTGTTGAATGTGCTGGAACAGCGCCGCATCGTCCCCGCGCCGCAGCTTACGCCGATGGAATTCTCCGAGCGGCTGGATTTCCTGCCCAACCGCGTCTACCACGATATCCGGCGGCTGACACGGCTGTTCTATCGCGTTCGCTATGGGAGGGCCGTGTTGAACGCCCACCGCCGGCGACGGCTGGAGCGGATGGTGGTGCGGATCGGGTCGGTCCTGCGCAGGCGGCGTGTGGTATAATCGGTATAATCGACGTGGATTCGGCGAGGCGAGATGTCCTCCTGCTTAACCCGCCAGTTTTCCGATTTCACCCAGCACTGTTTTCAATCCCATTGCGAATAGCGCCGCTCGGCTGATCCCGGCCCGCCGCGCGGCAAGATCGGCTTTCTCCAGCAACGACTGTTCGACGCTTACCGAAATCACACGCACCCCTTTTCCTTGTCGCGGCCTGCCCGGCCTGCGCTTGGCGCGCTGCCATTGCCGCTTCTCGGCCGCGGTCATCGGACGCGTCTCCGATAGGAGGATGGGACGCTCATACGCCGCGACCTCGGCGTCCAACTCGCGCGCGGTCATCCGCCCGTATCGGCCGGGAAGTTTTGGATTCAGGGGTTTGCGGTTCATCTGTTCCTCTGGCTCCGCGCAAATGCAAGCTATATCCCGCTTAGCAACGCGCTCCACCGAGCGCGGTGCGATACATCCGCCTTCGACTCATCGAGTTGGTGTCCCACCTGTTCCAAGAACTCACGCCGTCCGGCCTCGCCGGTCTGAATCAGCGAAACAGCCAGAAAATCGGTGAACTCAGATACGTAGATGTTCTGTCCCGTTGCAAATTCCTTCGCGATCAGAGCGTCAATGCTCTCCCGATCGGAGGCAATTACGCCGCCCTGCACCAGAAAAATCATCTCGCGTATTCGCTTGGACCGCAGCGCCGGCAATTTGTCCTGGGCGTGGTGCAAAGTGAGCGCCCGATCCTTCACTTCCACGGCGATAACCGTTGCTCCGTTTGCATCAGCGCATTCCAAGTCGGCCGCACTGCCCGAACTGGCGTCAGACGTATTGACGTGGTGTGCGACGACGGATTCGTAAAGGCCAAATCGTTTGCCGAGCGTGCGCATCAAGGCCACGGCCACCGACTGAAGACGGATGCCGCCCGTTCTCTCATTGAGAAAGCTTTCGCAAGCCCCCAACGTCGCCACCAGACTTGCTCGGTGTGGCACGGGGTAAACGACCGTTGTCGACGCAAGCCGCGCATATACCGCCAAAAGTGTTGCGGCCAGCAGGGTATCCGCCTGCGAAGGATTCCGCTGCGCGTATTCCAAGACGTTGACCAGATCGTCGAAGCCCTGCTTGTCCTTTTGCGCCGCGCGTTCGCCAGGAAGGATCGCGGGGATGCGCACGGGATTGTTGGCGTAAGGTTCCGCGGAACCCCCCAGAACATTGTGGTTTTCGCGGTCAAATCGGACAATCGCCGACTGACTTACAGATCTAGCGTCAAACGCTCCCGGCAGTCCGCAGGTCGCCTGGATCGATCGGGCATCCAGATCAGGGTCGGCCGCCTTGCAGGCCAATTGAGTCGGCAGTACGTATCGATACGTCTTGGTCTTGGAATTAATGCTGCGCGAGATCGCTTCCAGGATGTCTTGGGGAATTCCTTGTGCGCCGGTGGTTGCTCCAGTGGTGATCTTGTCCCACCAACTCAACAGCTTCTGTTCCGCAGCCTTGTCGAGGGATGGTGGACCGGCCATGCGGCGATTCTACGGGTGTTAGTAGTTCACCCACAAGACTTCCTGGCGGTCCTTCTTTATGGAATGACACTGCTTCACCGGGGCGGCGATGCGCCTCCACCCGTGGAAGAGTTTTTCATAGAGCCAGCCGTCATAGCCGGAAACGGCGGCCTTGCCCTTGATCGAGCGGAGCTTTTCCGCAAACTCCTTGTGCTGGTTATTGGTCATCTCAAATCCGTACGCCTTGGAATCACCCCGCGTGTCGTGCGCGTACGGCGGGTCGCAATAAAAGAGAGTATTGGGGCTGTCGTACAAATCGATCACTTCCAAGGCGGGGCGGTTCTCAATCTGAACGCGAAGCAGGCGCTCGGCAATGGCTGGAAGCGTCTGGACGCTGCCGAGCCACCGCGAAACCGCGCCGCTCATTCCCGCACGGCTTGTCTCTTTGCAATTGGCCCAGCGGCCGAGCGACGCTGTCTGGGCCAGTCCGGTCCGGACCTGCCGGGCGCGGACAAAAAATCGCCTGGCCCGCTCTAATCGCGAGATCTCTTCCGTTGCGGGCGTGCATGCGCGATAGAATTCCTCGCGGGAAAACGGGGTCAGGCCGATTGCTTCGATCAAAGCTTCCTTCTGCTCCCGAAGCACCCAGAAGAAATTCACCACCTCGCCGTCAATATCATTGTATGTTTCAGCCGGTGAAGGCTTGCGGTTCAGCAGCACGGCCGCGGATCCGCCGAACGGCTCGCAATAGTGCCAGCAATCCGGCAAGAGCGGCAGCAGCCAGTCCAGGTGGCTGTATTTGCCACCGTACCATCCAAACGCGATGACCTTTTTGCGTCCCTTGGGGGATTTGCCGCCCTTTTTCCCAACCCGGAGCGATGCCAAACCAGGCGCGGAAGATTCCTCGGCTCCAAAGAGGTTCAGATCGGCGTTAATCCGCGAAACTGTGCGCGACATAACCTCAATCCGTTCTCAAACCGCACCTAACGTCGTTCTAACATCAACATTCGCACCTTCGCACGTTTCACACACCAGTGCAAGCCTGAAGTTAACCACCTAAACAGGTGATTGGCGGCAGGATCAGGGCGCACAGTCTATAGCTCGTCCGCACCGCTTAAGCGGAGGTCTGTCCACCTCGCGCTCCTACTGCGTCACCGCCCCGTAACACGCCGGGCCGACCAGCTTGGCATACTTCGCCAGCGCCCCATGGGGATACTTCGGGGCCGGTTGTTTCCAGGCGGCTTTGCGCTTGGCTAATTCCTGGTCGCTCACCTCGATGTTGATGGTCCCCTTCTCTGCGTCGATGGAGATCATGTCGCCTTCGTGGACGAGGGCGATAGGGCCGCCGACGTAGGCTTCGGGGCCGATGTGGCCGGTCATGAGGCCGCGGGTGGCGCCGCTGAAGCGGCCGTCGGTCATGAGGGCGACTTCGTATCCCAGCCCCTGCCCGACGATGGCCGCGGTGACGCCGAGCATTTCGCGCATCCCGGGGCCGCCCTTGGGGCCTTCGTAGCGGATGATGACGCAATCGCCTTTCTTGATCTGCTGGGCCTGCACCGCCGCCATGCAGGCTTCCTCGCTGTCGTACACCTTGGCCGGGCCGCGATGGGAAAGTTTCTTCACGCCAGCGGTTTTGATGACGCCGCCCTCGGGGGCGAGATTGCCGCGGAGAATGTGCAGCCCGCCGGTTTTCTCAAACGCCTTGGAGACGGGGACGATCACGGATTGATCGGTCTTCAATGTCACGCCGGCGAGATTTTCGCGGACGGTTTTGCCGGTGCAGGTGAGGCAGTCGCCGTGCAGGAGTTTCTCGTCCAGCAACGCCTTCATGATCGCGGGGATGCCGCCCGCTTTGAAGACGTCATACGCATTGTATTTACCGAACGGCTTGAGGTCCGCAATGATCGGCGTGCGGCGGCTGATGCGGTCGATGTCGTCGAGCGAAACGTCGATGCCGCACTCGTGCGCGATCGCGGGAAGATGCAGCGCCGCGTTGGTCGATCCGCCCGTCGCGGCGACAATGGCGATGGCATTTTCAAATGCCTCGCGGGTCATGATCTGGCGCGGCCGCAGATTCTTTTCCAGCAGGACCATCACCTGCTTACCGCAATCCACGGCGTAGCTATCGCGCTCGGTGTCAATCGCCGGGGGCGAGCCGCTGCCGGGAAGGGCCATGCCGATGGCTTCGGCGACGCAGGCCATCGTGTTGGCGGTGAATTGGCCGCCGCAGCTTCCCGCCGTCGGGCAGGCGTGGCATTCGATATCGTACAAATCCGCATCGGACATCTTGCCGGCGGAATGCGCCCCGACGGCTTCGTAGACATCCTGGATGGTGACATCCTTGCCCTTGAATTTGCCGGGCATGATCGTTCCGCCATAGAGAAAAATCGCCGGGCGATCGAGGCGGCCCATGGCCATCAACATGCCGGGCAGGCTCTTATCGCAGCCGGCCAGGCCGACCAGGGCGTCGTAGCCGTGGGCGTGCATCATCAGCTCGACGGAATCGGCAATCACCTCGCGCGAGACCAGCGAAGCCTTCATCCCTTCGTGACCCATGGCGATGCCATCGGAAACCGCAATGGTCACAAACTCGCGCGGCGTTCCGCCGGCGGCCTTCACGCCCGTCTTGGCGGCCTTGGCCTGGCGATCCAATGTCAGATTGCACGGCGTGGCCTCGTTCCAGGTGCTGGCGACGCCGACCCAGGGCTTATAGATGTCCTCATCGGTCAGGCCCATGGAACGAAAAAAGGCGCGATGGGGGGCGCGGCTGGCGCCGTCGGTGACGACAGAACTGCGGGGGCGATTCACGGGGAGGCTCCTTGTATGGTTAAAACTCCGCCAAAAAGCGGAAAGGCATTCTAACCGCCAAGACGCCAGGAACGCCAAGGGGGCGCGGCTTCGCCGCGAGAAAGTAGAGCAGTAGAGAGTAGAAAGTAGACCAGTCAAAAAAGACCAATGCCACCGCGTGAGATGTAAGATCGATCAGCCGGACAACGACGACGCCACGCGCGGTGGTGGATGACGTCGGGCTTGTCCGGCATACTCACACGCAGCGGGTTCGAGCCGCTGACGTGAGGTTGTGGAGTCTTCACCTCCAGATCGTAGATGGGAGTTATCCAATTGAATCAAATCAAAGAAATAAGACTCACCACCCGGTCGCGGTAGCGACCTAGAGGACGCAGAGGACACGGAGGAAGAGGTTAAAACGAACTCTTTATTCTACCTCTGAGTCCTCTGTGTCCTCTGTGGTGAGGGATTCTTTGATTTTCTTCTTCGAACCGACGTAATGACGATGGAACAGTCGTCGGGGGCGTACAGAGGCATCCTGCCGCGAATGACAATCGGCGTTAGCCCGGGTATTTCGGTGTTACCGAGGAGACACCCTTCGACCCTGCTCAGGGCAGGTGTAACAAAGAAGGTGGTCTAGCGCGGTGAAAATCCGGGTGGGGATGCACGCGAAATCGGATAGTCCTCGTTCTGCTTTCTTGTCGTCCTGAACTCATATGCCTGGATGAGCGCTCTCCCCGCTCCGCGAATCGATCGGGTCGCGGGCTTGTTTTGGGGAGAAACGTTCAGGACGATGCAGAACCGGCGCAAAGACGCTCAGGAACCTTCGGCCCAGATCGAGTGGGCCAAAGCCTGGCGCAGAGTTGGAAGTTCGCCTTCGCGGCAATCCAAAAAGTGTTGGGGCGAATTGCCGTGCCGAAGCGTTTGACGTTTGACGAAGGCGGGGTGCTTAATGGGCGGAGAGAAGCACCTCGGGTGGACGCCGGCCCGATTCCGGTCGCCGCTGATTGCGCGGCGAGAGGGCTGGGGACTTTCAGCTAGAGGCGCGGAGAAGAGGAATGAACGCTGAGACGCAGAGGCACAGAGGAAGAAAATGCGGAGGAAGGCAAAGGCAGCGGGCATTCGCTCAGGAAACGAAAAGGTGTTCAGGTCAGGGGGGCATGCGGGTTCCTTTCAATGTGAAGCCGAGGTCGTGGCGACGCGCGGTCCCTCTATAAGACTGCCCGATTATTCCATTGCCGGAAGGGGCGAAAAACTTGAGTTACGCATAGCGCTGTCCCTCTATAAGACCGTCTTGGATATCCAAGGCCGAGAAGCCCGGGGGGGTCGGCCCCTTCGACGATGCTCAGGGCAGGCCCTTCGACGGGGCTCAGGGCAGGCACGCGCAATACTGCGCTGCTATCTTAATGTCTGGAATATTCCTGCGCATTAAACACAAGAAACTAAAAACCCGTTGCGGCGGCCGGGTTTACGGCGAATTTTGTACGCCGGATTGCCGCATTTGTGGTTGTCCGGGCGGCGGGGGAGAGGGGCTGTTTTCCCGGCAAAGCCGGTTTTTGGGGCCGGAGTGAGGAAAGATTTGTTGAATGGTTAAACGGGTTTGCGCGTCTGATTACTGCTCGTCGGGGCAGTCGGCATATCCGATTCGTGTTTAGAGTTTCGCGCCGCCTTTAGGTTTCCCGGGCATCGACGTTGCGTTATCGAGGGGTACAATTGAGGCGATGTCTGTAAATATGGATTGTTTCGTTGACGAAACCAAGGACCCTAAAGACGGTGGTCGGGTCATCGCGTTAGGTGTGCTGATTGTGGAGTCCGGAGTACTCGAATCACTGCACCGCCAACTTGAGAATCCAATCGATCAACGGGCCGGATGCGGAGCGATTGTGGGCGAAATTCACTGGAGAGAAATGGGAGATATTCAGGCCGCGGTGGCGAAAGAGTGGCTTTCTGTTTTCTTCTCTGCACCCTGTACGTTTTTCGTTCACTGCCGATGTCTGCGTGATCAGACCAAGTCACAGACAATCAAGCGGCTCATTGAATCATTGGAAGCGGACCCACATGTGTTTGGAGGATTGAGCCGGAAGCTTACAACCGTGCATCTCGATTTCGATTCGGCCGACCCGCCGGGAATGCTGGAGGATCTTCGACGTGGATTTGGCCTACTTAGGGCATTTAAATGGGACAGCGAAGGCTCACGCCTGTTGCAACTCAGTGACATTCTTCTCGGTGTGGCGAAGTCTGCCCAATCTGAGGATGCTCTGACGAAAGAAGCCTCACGGGGGATGCAGCGTCGCAACGATATCGTCGCAGAGGCGCGCCGTTTGGCCACTGTCCGTCAGAGATCTCACCGATTCCTTATTTTCGAGGGCGGCCTGATGCGATTTGTCTTTGAGCCATAATAAGAATATGCGTCGGCCGATTTCTAGGGTAATGTTTAGAGTGAGCATCGCCGTATGGCAAGAATATCCCCAACCGCTAAAGCTCGCCTATTGCTGCTATCCCAGGATATGAGTTTGCATGGTTACGGTCTCCAGGACTGCATGAGCGTGTTGGAATCTGCGAGCCGCAAGGCGTTGAGGCGTGTTGCGAAAGCGCGCCGGGCCGGGAATGATGTAAATAGTGAATGGGTGACCAACCAGGAGTTTGAGCTTATCGAAAATCTTGTCGGCGCCGCGTTTGTTGTCGGTCAGGCCTTCACGACTAGGGTCGCCGAATTGGCGATTCGAATCGAGGGCGCTCTTCATCGCGACGATAAGCCGGCAACAGGACCGAGTAAAGCGGCGGGGCCAAAAAAAAACGAAATAGCCGCGAGATGCCGTCAGTTAAGGGCAGAGAAAATCGGAAGCACGGGGCTCACCGTGCCGGAGGCTGTACACGCGCTCGCCAACTATTTTAAGCACAGGGAGCAGTGGCCTCGTGATTGGTCCAAAGCAGGCTCCCTCGAGAGCGGAACTATTGACGTGATCCAGAAGCTCGGAGCGAACAGCGCGGCAAGCGACAATCTTGCGGCCGGGTTGGAAAACATGGGCTACCAAAACTACGACCTTTCGCGACTTGGGGAGGACCTGCACCTGTGGGCGAAGGGTGTGCGTAAACATTACGCCGACTTAATTAGCGTGTTGATTGCGTCACGCGGTACATGGTCCGGCCCATAACGGCGATGTATTGCCAGTTTCCGTTCGCCAGAAAGCCACCAGATAAGATCCGGTCGTAAAGTGGGCTCTGTTTGCCGTCCACGACCGAGCGCGTCTTGTCGCCCTCACCAATCGCCTCGTAGGCAACATGTTTGCTGTCGGCGCTAAAGACGGGCCCAAAAACGAGGCCGAAGGCGGGACCTTCGCGGCCGTCCAGCATGAGGAAGGATTGATCGGCGCGCGTTGCCGAATATGCGAGGTGTTGGCCGTCTGGGCTGAAGAAAGAAGAGAACGAGGGAAAATGATTCGTGGTGTCGTCGAACGGTGGACCTTCTTGCCCGTTGATAACAGTGAACCACTTGTCGCCAAGCCTAGCCGCATACGCTAGGCGGTTTTCGTGGGGGCTAAAGGGACCGGTGGAGATCGGCATACCTATGTCGTCGTAGGCCTTTCCCGGCTCGCCGTCCACAATGGCAACGGACTTATCGCCGGTCTTGGCGCTATAGGCGACGCGGCTGCTGTCTGAGCTAAACCACGGGCCGCTTGTAATTTCGTCAAAACTTCCGCCGTCTTGGCCGTCAACGACCACCGTCCATTTGTCGCTCTTTCTCGCTCTGTATGCCACGCGCTGGCTGTTCGGACTGAATAGGGGCGATAAATTTGACCAATCACACTTGATTTCGTCGTATGCTGCGCCCACCTTGCCATCGACAGCGAGATGCCATTTCGCGCCGTTAATAACAAGGCAGGCCATCAGCTTGCTGTCGGGACTAAAGACGGGGAAACCGGCGGCCGCATCATCGGGATCTGCGTCGGCGGGGAACGCTGGAATTTCCTGGCCATCCACAACGGCGAGCCATTTGTCGTCCCGCTTGGCGTAATATGCTACCCGCTTACCGTCGGGGCTAAAGCGAATGTTGAGACCTATCGCACTATAGGGATTGCCGCCATGGCCGTCGACGACGACGTAGGACCCGTTACCTTGCTGGCCGCTCATGATCGCTGTGTAGGCGATGCGTTTTCCATTTGGACTGAATCGCAACGTGGGGGTAATGATGAAATCGAACGCTGGGCCCTCGTGGCCATCTATCACAATAAACTGGCCGAGGCCCTTGTTTGCCGCGTACGCTAGCCGGTTGCTGTCGGGGCTGAACCAAAGTGTGGCCTCCCCGCGTTCATATGGTGACCCCTCACGTCCATCGACAACGATGTACTGCGCATTGCCCCTGCTGGCCAAATATGCCAGATGCTTGCCGTCGGGACTAAAATGCAAACAGTCCGCGCCGAGTCCGGCCCCGACGATGCTTTCGTACGGGGCGCCGGCGCGTCCATCCGCGACGACGGCGACCGAGCCGTCGGCTTGCGGGGAGACGAATGCGACATGGCAGCCAACGGGGCTGAAATCCATTTTAACACTGTCGTCGGGGACATCGCCGAGCCGTTCCTCTTGCACTTTGGCCGGCGATAGCTGGCCTGTGGCATATTCCGTGGAAAATGAAAGAAGGATAACACTAACAGTAGCTATGGGAGCCAATAATCGGATAAGCAATTCTTTCATCGGATGCCTTAAGGTGACTTCGACGAGACAGTATGTCACCACGCTTGCGGCGGATCAAGTTTCACTCCCTTGGATAGGCGATTCATCCCGCCAATGCCTTATTAATCTTCTCCATCGCGGCCACATCGGCGGTGACTTTGGCCTTTTCGCTGCGATTGAGAGTTTCGACGCGGATGCGGCGCGGCGGGCGAGTTCGGCTTGGCAAAGGCTGGCGGCGCGGCGACAACCGGAGCGTGGTTGCCTTCAAGATCAATTCGCCACGGCCGTGGGCGAGGGATTTTTCAAGGGCGGTCTTGATCTGCTTGAATAGGCTGAGGTTTTCGTAGTCGGGTTTGTTCTTCATAAAGCAAGGTTTCTTCATACCACCCTGCGCAATAGACGCCAAGTCAGTCATACCACATCTACCCCCGCGAGGGCTGGGTGGAGGTTGGGCCGAAGCGGCGAGTCATGCTGCTGCACGTTTCAGCGAACATCGCTCCAAGCCCCCTCCCCCGGCGTACCGGGGGCGGAGGTAAATCCGGCCGCCTCGAATCAACGAACACATTCGGCCGCCGAAGCACCCTCACCCCAGCCCTCTCCCTGAGTACATGGAGAGGGGGAAAGTGGGAGCAATTCGCGCCGAGTCTCACGCCCTCAAATACGCCCAAGTCTTCAACCTCTTCCCCAACGTATGCGTCACATGCTCGGCCAACAGGCGATTGAGCGGATCGGTCTGCGTCCGCGTCAGTTTCGGCAGGCGCTGGGCGGCGCCGTTGGCGCGCGGCAAACGCAAAATGGATTGGGCCACGCGCAGCAGGCGGCCGTCGAGGCGGAGGGGGCTGCTTAGGTTGGCGTGACAATCCTGGCAGGCGATGCCGCCGCGGGAGGGGGAGAAGTGGACGAATCTTGTGTCGTCGAGTTTTTTGCCGCAGGCGATACAGGTGAAAAGTTCGGGGAGGTAGCCGCTGAATTTGAGGATGTCGAGTTCCCAGGCGAGCATGGCCTCCTCGGCGCGGTCGGTGGCCAGTTCGGGGAGCGTGTGCGCGAGGCGGTCGAAAAGGTCGGGGTGCGGATCGCGGGCTTCGATGAGCAGGGAGACCAGCTCGGCGGCGTAGAGCGCCAGCCGCAGGCCGCGGAGGGAGCGGCGGAGTTCGAGGTGGCCGTCCTGAAGCTTCCATTCGGTGAGGGTGGCCAGGTCCTTCTGGGGGTCGTTGGTGAAGACGGCGGCGCCGAGATCGAGGAGATCGATGCCGCCATCGAAGCGGCTGGCCCCTGCCTTGGTGCGGCGGTGAGCGCCTTTGGCCAGGACCTGGATGGTGCCGTGGTTGCGGCCAAAGAGGGTGAGAATCTGCGAGGTCTCGCTGTATTCCACCTTGCGGAGGCAGATGGACTGGTCCTGGGCGAGGGGCATGGGGGGATTATACGCGGGAGAAATGCGGATTAACCGCCAAGACCGCCAAGACGCCAAGAAATGCAGGACTCACCGCGGAGGACGCGGGGGACGCGGAGGAAGAAGTAAATAATCAGTTTTTCTAATTTGGATTTATTTGGCGATCTTGGCGGTTTTGGCGGTTCGACTTCTTTCTGCGGGCGTTGAGGCGGATCGGCAAAGCTCCTATAGTACGGGCCTTGCGCCATGGCGGAGGCTGCGGCGGTTTCGAGCTCGTAGCTCAGTTGGTAGAGCAACGGACTTTTAATCCGTGGGTCCTGGGTTCAAGTCCCAGCGAGCTCAGTTGTTCAGGCGGAGCGGATTCTTTTTCCTTCTGCGGCGATTGCTTCTTCGTGCGGATCGGAGGACGACTTGACGATATGGGGACTGCAAATCCTTGACGTGGCCATCGTCGTGGCGTTTTTGGTGTTGATCCTGGCCATCGGAATCCACTCCGGCCGGAGCGTTAAAAAGGAATCGGATTTTTACCTGGGCGGCCGCAAGCTCGGGAGCGTGCTGCAATTCTTCCTGCAATTCGGAAATGCCACAGATACCACCGGCGCGCCGACCATTGCCACCGCGGTTTATCGCCAGGGCGTCGGGGGGGCGTGGCTGGGCGGGTTTCAGACACTGTTTATCACGCCATTTTTCTGGTTTACACAGCCTTGGTGGCGCCGCGCGCGGCTGACGACGGTGGCGGATTTGTTCGTGGACCGGTTTAACAGCAAATCGCTGGCGACGGCGTATGCGGCGTTTAACATTTTCATCGCGCTGTTCACGATGGGCGTAGGGAACGTGGCGGCTTACAAGGTGGCCAGCGCGATGGTGCTCAAGCCGGAATCGGCGTACACGCAGGCGGATCGCGATGAGCTGGAGCGGTACAAGCAGTACCTGAGCCTCAAGGCGCAGGTGAATGCGGGAAAGCTGCTGCCGGATTCGGAGCCGTTTAAGACGCTGGCCAACGAGAACAATGCGGGCGAATTGCAGTCGTGCATTTCGTATATCACGCCGGTGCCGTTTTACATTGCCTATTCGACCATTGTGTGCATTTACATTTCGCTGGGCGGTTTGAAGGCGGCGGTGATTACCAATGCGGTGCAGGGGCTGCTCATTTTGGTGATGAGCGTGCTGATTATTCCGGTGGGGCTGGCGAAAATTCATGGGTTTACGGGGTTGCATCACAGCGTGCCGGAATTCATGTTTTTGCCGACCAGCAACCAGACATGGTATTCGGTGGCGGTGGTGGTGCTGGGGAGCATGTTGCAGGTGTTTGGACTTATGCACAACATGTCCACCGGTGGATCGGCGAAAAACGAGGATGCCGCCCGGATTGGCATGATTTCGGGGGGATTCACCAAGCGGCTGGTGATTGTCGCGTGGATACTTTGTGGATTACTGGCACTGGGGCTGTTGACCGGGCCCAATGCGCTGTCCGACCCGGATTATGCGTGGGGGGCGTTGTCGATCAATCTGCTGCCAACGGGATTGATGGGGTTGATGCTCTCGGGAATGCTTCTGGGCCACATGCCGACGGTGGGGGTGAATGCGGTGGCAGTGAGCGGGCTGGCGACGCGGAATTTGTATGAGCCGCTGGTGAAGGGGCGATCGGAAAAGCACTACCTGCGGTTTGGACAGGTGACCATTGTTCTGGTGCTGGCGGTTTCGATTCTGTTCGCGCTGATTTTCTCCAATCTGTTTGAAATGTTCATCTTCATGATCCGCTACGGCATTTATTTCGGCGTGGCGATTTTCCTGATTATTTTCTGGCGGCGCATCACGGCGGCGTCGATCATGATCAGCTTTTTCATCTGGATCATCGGGATCATCATTTTGCCGCTGGCGCTGCCGTCGGTGCGCGCGTTTCGCGAGGCGCCAAGTTTGCTCGCGCAGACGGAGGCCTACACGGAAACGACTCTGACCGGCGCGACGGCGGCGGATGTGGCCGCGGGATTGGCGACGCATGCAGGGGAGCCAATCCGCAAGCCGCATGTGGTGATCCCGCAGGCGGTTTACTTTGACAGCCTGGTGCGAATTCATCCGGACGATCCGCAGTCGTCGTATCAGGGGCTGGGGCGGTTCAATGTGGAGACGTATGTGCTGAGCCTGCTGGGGTTGCCGGTGACGAAGCTGCATACATCGGGTTTGACCACGGCGGGATGGCTGTTTGACAGCCTGCTGCCATTTGTGACGATTATGGCATTCAGCCTGGTGACCAATCCGGGCGACCCGGGCCGGGCCGACCGGTTTTACGCGAAGATGCGCACGCCGGTAGGGGAGACGCCTGAGGAGGATCGGCGGCAAATTGAGCTGAGCAATGCCGAGCCGCACCGGTTCGACCATCTGAAAATATTCCGCAATTCGCAGTGGCAGTTCGCCAAGTGGGAGAAGAAGGACTATTACGGATTCTTTGGCTGCTGGGTGATTGTGGGGTTGATTATGGCGTTTTTGTTTGGGATTTTGAGTGTGGGGTCGTAAAAGACTTATGAGCGGAAGTACGATTTCCGCGATATAATCAGGCCGCTTCCAGCCCCGCAGTAATTTGTCTATGGCTGAAAAGGAATCCAACACCGCCGTTGCCCCGGCCAAACCGGAAGCGCCGGCGGCCCCGCCAGAGGTTCAGGACGCCAAGCCGGCGGCTAGACCCAAGAGTAAGAAGCTGCCGCCGTGGAATGTCGTGCTCCTCAACGACGACGATCATTCTTATGAATATGTAATCGAGATGCTGCTGGCTTTGTTCGGGCATCCCAAGGAGAAGGGGTTTCAACTGGCCAAGGAAGTGGATCAGACGGGGCGGGTGATCGTGCTGACCACGCATAAAGAGAAGGCGGAGCTGAAGCGCGATCAGATTCATGCCTATGGGGCGGATAAGCGCATTGCGGCGTGTAAGGGGTCGATGTCGGCGGTTATTGAGCCGGCGGAAGGATAACGCGGCTTCGCCGCGAGATGGTAGAAAGTAGAGAGTCGAAAGTAGACTGGACCAATGCGCGGTCCCTGGGGAATATCGCCGAGTGGGATTTTGGAACCTATCAGCCGGGAACCACGCGCTGCCGCAGACGGCGAGGAAACGGCAGCGGTCGGAGTCCTGGCATAGTCACGCTCGGCGGGTTCGAGCCGCTGACGTGAGCTTATGGGTGTTAACCCATGACCCGTAGTCGGGAGCTCTTCCGATGGAGAAAAGCAAATGCATTTTCACCGCCAAGACGCCAAGAACGCAAAGAATTTAAATCAAGAACTCGAAAATTTCTTCTTGATTGGCTTTGCGATCTTCGCGCCTTCGCGGTGAAAAGCATTTTGATTTTTCTCTTCGAACCGGCGAAAGACGGCAATGCAGTCGCCGCGGTATGCGGCCGAGACGTTAGAGTTCTCGGGTGCAGGGAAATCGGAAGGTCCTCAATCTGTCGGAAATCGTGCCCCTCACATCATGCCCAGGATGGCCGGCTATCCGCCTCGCGTTCGATCAAAGCGCGGGCTGTCGGAAGAATGCCGGTTGGGAACGAGACAGAATCGGCGCAAAACGCTCAGGAAGCTCTGGTCGAGATCGGTGGCCAGGGCCTGGCGTATGGGTTGGAAATACACCTTCGTGGCAATTCAAAAGTTTTAGGGCGAATTGCCATATTGCTTTTTGACGAAGGTGGGGTGCTGCAACGGCGGAAGAAAGCACCAGCTTGCGGGCGCCGGCCCGATTCCGATCGACGCTGATGGAGCGGCGAGAGGGCTGGGGACTTTCAGCAAGGCCTGCGGCCTAGAAAGTAGAAAGTAGAGAGTCGAAAGTAGACCATTCAGGCGCGGTCAGGATATCGGCAGCAGTTTTAGTTCAAGGTGGCATGGGGATTTCCTCGTTATTGGGGTGAAAATGGGGATGGGCTTCCTCCGGAGTGTATTGCGGGTGCAAGGAGGACAGCTGGCAACGCTATTTGCTACTGAGTCGCATTAAAAAAATCTGCAAATTAATGGCCGCGGTTCACAGGACACACCCATAATAGTGTGGTCGGCAAACGCGCCGCGGGGCGGGTAGCCGGATTTTTGCTCATTCGCGGTTCTCGCGACGGGGTGGATGGAGGCGTTGTGCGTGGCTTAAAACTCACGAGTCGGAGAAGTTACTCGGCTATTAGTCTGGCGGTAGTTGCGTCGTTCGCGGGGGCGTCGGCTTGCGCATTTGGGCAGACGACTTTCGGGTGGACTGGTGCTGATGGGAATTCGAGTTGGAGCGATCCGAATAATTGGTCGCTGGGGAGGGTGCCGGGAGAAACCTCGGACGTCTACATCTACACATCTGGGTTGGTAGACTACGACTTTACCGGACCCGCCGTATCGCTGTTTGAGCTGACCGTTGATAATCCGAGCGGGGGGACTGCGACGCTCGTGATGTCGGCCAATTCACTGACGGTCGGCTCCACTGAGACCGTTGGGTATTACGGTGAGGGCAACTTCGTCCAATCCGGGGGGACCAATTCCACCGAGGATTTGAATCTTGGGGATTACCAGGGCACAGGTACCTACACGCTTAGTAACACGGGGACCCTCGCAGCAATTTCAGAAGCAATCGGCGACACCTATTATTTGGCTCCCTATGGAGTGCTAAAGGGTACGTTCAGCGGCGCAGGAATTCTCAATCAGACGGGCGGGACGAACAACGTCGATTTTCTCTACTTGGGCAATGACCAAGGGGCTATGGGCACCTACATGCTGCAAGGCGGAACTCTTGACGTCGGCACTATTTTTTTCTGTGCCAACTCAACATTTCAACAAACGGGCGGCACTTTGTCGTACTCGGCTCTGAGCCAAACCAGCGGATCATTGGTCGCCGGAACGCCGGGTGGTCTGTTACCGAGCCCGCTTACCTTGGGCGCGGGAACTTTGCCATCAGTCTATTCGCTCGCTGGCGGGATGTTGACAAGCACCACGATAACTGTGGATCCCGGCGGCAGTTTTTCTTACACGGGCGGAACTCTCGTGTGCCAGCAGTTCAATTTGAACGGCGGCACCGCGACGTTCCCTTCGGTTTACCTGGACGCGGGTGTTCCCTCGCTGGCTCCCAACACGCGCGCTGGCGTTCCGCTGCCAACCTTTAATCTATCCGCTGGGACCCTCGGGGCGAACAATATGTATTTGGGTTTCGGCACCGGCGCGAGCCGTTTTTCGCAGCCCACAGGGATCGCATTTGCGCCCAACAATTTATATATCGGGTACGCAGCCAGTTCGTGCGCAAAGTACTCCCTCACGGGCGGCACATTAACCACGTGGGACGAAGAAAATGTGGGATATATGGGGTACGGAACTCTGTACCAGTCGGGTGGTGTTAATACCGTGGGTGCCTTGGGGCTCGCAACAAACCCTGGCGCAATTGGGGTTTACGACCTGAGTGGAACCGGCGCCCTCGACGCGGAATCGGAGGGGGTCGGTGGCACGCCGTACGCCATAGCCTTCGGACCGGTCAGTGGCGGAACGGGGGTTTTTAATCAGTTCGGGGGGACGAACAATGTTTCTGATCTACATCTTGGCACGGATGGCGGGGCGATAGGAACCTACAACCTTGAGGGCGGCACACTCACCGCCGGTACAATCTATTTCTGTTCCAATTCCACATTTAATCAATCGGGCGGAACTTTTTCCTATACCACGCTGAGCCAAAGTAGTGGTTCGATGGTTCCAGGCGCATCAGGCGGCCTCTTGGTTAACTCGTCGAGAAACTTGCTCACGCTCGCATCAGGACAATCGCCGTCAAACTACATAATCAATGGCGGGATACTAACGAGCTCCACGATAAATGTTAATGCGGGGGGTTCGATGCAGGTGACCGGCGGTTACACAGCCGGCGCTACCATCAACGTGAATTCGGGCGGTTCATTCACACTGGCAGGGGGCACACTGACAAGCACAGTAATCAACATTGGGTCCGGAGGCAGCTTTGCCTACACCAACGGAGAATTAGCCTGCCAAACGATCAATCTACTCGGCGGGTCTGTCACATTTCCATCAATGGTCCTGGACAGCGGTGCCATAGTGCCCGTCGTGAGCACCCCGGCCGGAGCGCCAGCCGTCAATTACAATTTTGCGTCCGGAACACTGGGAGCCGTCAATACTTATCTCGGCGTGAACTCGGGCCAATACAATTTTGCCCAGCCCGGCAGCCTGGGGTATTCGTTGGGCTCTCTTTACGTGGGATATAATGCCGCCGCAAGTTCAAGTTATCTATTGAGCGCGGGGAGTTTAGCCGGCAGTGAATATCTAGGCTACGCGGGCGCGGGCACGTTCGTTCAAACCGGTGGCGCCAACAGTGGTGGACTATCCATCGGCTACAATGTTGGTGCTGTCGGCACCTATTTGCTTGACGGCGGTTCTCTTACCTCCTTTGCAATGCAATATGTCGGTTACAATGGATCGGGAACCGTCGTTCAGTCGGGTGGAACAAACGTGATTCAGACCCGCATTTCCACGCTTAACTCCAGCTACAATGACGGATACCTTTATTTGGGATACAATACCGGCGCGAGCGGAACTTATTACCTTTCCGGCGGCACTCTGAATCCGGCCGCGCCGCCATATACCACTTTTACCATGCTCGGATTTGAGGAGATTGGGTACAGCGGCATTGGCACTTTCATACAATCGGGCGGGATTAACCAAATCAGCACCGTCACTCCCGGCGACGCATCTCAGGTCTTGGGTGTTCTCCAGATCGGATACAACAGCGGTTCCCGTGGAACATATGTCCTTTCCGGCGGCACGCTCTCCACCGTCAACGTGAATGGGAACAAGAGTCCGTCGAATCTAGCGGGTGCCGAATATGTCGGCTATTCCGGCGCCGGCTCCTTCATCCAAACCGGTGGCACGAACGCTTGCTCAGGAACCGCTGGGATTCTTTTTGTGGGCTACAACACTGGATCGTCGGGCAGTTACACTCTATCTGGTGGCGAACTTTCCACGTATAGCAGCAACTCGACTGGCTCGGAAATCATCGGGTACGACGGCACCGGATCATTCGTTCAAACCGGCGGCAGCAATTCCTGCACCGGTAGCGACGGGAACCTATTCGTCGGCTATTCGCTGGGTCCCGGGGTACAACCGGGGTCTGCCAGTTATTCGCTTTCGGGCGGAACACTGTCTGCCAATAGCGAATACGTCGGACGGGGAAGCGTTAACCCGGTGTTGGGCACGTTTACACAAGCGGGCGGCGTCAACACGGCGTCCAATCTATCGGTAGAGGGAGTTTACTCGATAACTGGAGGGACGCTCGCCGTGGCCAATATCGAGTCCAACGGCCTCAATATTGCCAAAGTGCCAAGTAGCCTAGTTATTGATGGCGGTACCGCGACGATCGGCTCGATAACCTCCTATCCGGGAGCGGACGTCACCATCTCGGGGATCGGGACGAATGCCTATGGCGAACTGACGGTCGCGGGCAATTTCTTTGAAATCGGTGATACCCAGCTAACAATCGGCATAGGCGGCGAGCCAGATACCCGCGAATTCGGGTTTCTGAACGTTGGCGGAACTGCCGGGTTGGCCCAAACCCTTAACGTCAGTTTTCTTGGTGGTTTCGTTCCCACTGTCGGCGATACGTACGACTTTTTGACCGCCGGCAACCTACTGGGGACCTTCGCCGATGTGAACTCCCCCTACGAACTGCAAGTCAATTATTTCCCAATTGGCGTATCGATCACCGTCCTGCCCGAGCCAACGGCATTGGCGATGCTCGCTGCCGCCGCGGGTCTGCTTCTGCATCGCAGGCGGCCGCGCGCTTTCGGAAGCGGTGCTTCGTCTCTGCGGCGTTAGCGGGTCTGGCGAGCGGAACGGACAGCGGCGCGCCGCTGGCGCGCGTCGGACAGCGTGTCGGCGCTGATTTCAATCAGAACATTTCCGGCGGCGGCTTTGACGATGTCGCCATCGGCTTGGGGATGCCAGATCGTGCAGACCGACGCATCCCTCCGGCTGGCGACTTCCCATTGGATCATGGAAATCCAATCTTTCAGGGCGGCGATTTTTTGCTGGCTGGTTGGATGTTTGCGCGAATCGAATACATCGGCCAGACCGACACATACGCCATCCGAGTTGCGGCGGTTGCCGGCGTGGTAGAGGTCGCGGCATTCATCCAGCACGGCGCGCGGGCAGCGGAGGTAGATGACTGGGGCATCGGGCGGCGGCGGGTTCCACCATTCAGGGGGTTTGTCGCTGCCGGTGATCCAGGAGTGGCCGCCGCGCTGGCCGGCGATGAAGCTTTCGGGGGCAAAGGTTTTCCAGCGCGCGGCGAAGGGGCCTAAGGCCCAGTCGCAATGCTTATCGAGCGGGCTGGACCAATGGCGATAAAGCTCGCGCATGAAGGTGCGGCTGAGGGCCATGCAATGCGTGCGCTGGATGTTGGCGGCGCGAACGACGCCGGGTTTGAACGGCGTGGGCGGCGACATGTGCTGGCCGCCGAACATGAGGCAGTCCCAGGTTTCGTCGCCGAGGTTCGTCAGGAACGCGCGGGCACGTTTGCCGAAGTCGGGGCGGAGATCGACGTCATCTTCCATGACCAGAATGCGCTCGTGGCCGGCCATGAGGCTTTGCTCGAGGATGCGCAGATGAGATTGCAGGCATCCCCATGCGCCGCCGCCCTGGTGGAAATGGTCGGGGATTCCGACGGTATCGCCGTGAATGGCGGAGACGCGCGTGACGGGGCCGAAGGGCCACTGGCAAATATCGAGACTGCGCTGGAAGGTTTGCCAGCGCTCTTGGTCGCGGTCGAGATTGATGCACCAGACGGCGTCGAAGTAGTTGGCGACTTGGGCGGTCCAGCGCTGGCGCGCATCGGCCAGGAGCAAGGCGGGTTTGCCGAGTTGGGCGTTGATGCGATTGTGCAGCGTGACCGTCCAGGCGAAGGCCTCGTCAGCGGTGGAAAAAAACGGCGGGATTTCGCGCACCAAATCCAGCCAATGGCGGCGGCAATCTCCGCAGGGAATGCGCAAGGCGAATTGGCCAAGCCAATTGGAAGCGTGAGTGGGATCGCATGACAGAGCCCAGCGATGCAATTCGCCCCATAGTTCGGCACCGCGCCGAGCGGGTTCCGCGGCGACGGGCGCTGGAAGGGGAGGCGCTTTGAGGGGAGGGGCCTTGGCGCGCTCGATTCTCGGCGGCGAATGGTGCGGACAAAGGCGCGCGCACCAGGCGCGCGGCGGGCGCGGCCCGGCGCGCGTCGCGGGGCGGAGATCACACAGGCCCGTGTGCGGGCCGGCGGGACTCCAGTGGCGGCAGGCGATGGGGAGAGGCAAGCTCACGGTTCGGTGATGAGGATCGTCGAGGGAAGACCGGAGCATTCGGCGAGGTAGACGACATAGGTGCCGGCCGGGCCGTTGCCGCATTGCAGCGTGGCGTCGATGGTCATGGCGGCCCCGCTTCCCTCGGCGCCGGAGATGGTCAGCAGCCAGCAGGTCGGACCGGCGTCCTCGAAGCTAAGGCCGATGGAGAAGTTGCTGTCGCCGCCGAGGTAGAGGGCGCTTTCGTTGTCGCAGGTTCCGTCCAGGGTGAGGGTGTAATCGGTCATCGTGTACACGCCGGTGCAGTCCTTGATGCCCGCGGTGTGAATTGTGATGGTGGCGGGGCAATCGCCGGTGTTGCAGTCGCAGGGGCCGCTCGATGAGCCGGAACTGGAGGTCGAGCCGCTGCTGGAATTTGAAGAAGAACTGGAACTTGAGCCGGAACCGGGAGTCTCGCAGACATTCACGCTGAGGTAAGCAACTCCCGCGTTGGCGTCGCAGCCGCCGTAGTCGCCGCACAGGCGGGTGTAGGTTCCCAGCAGGTTGGCGCAATATCCCTTCCACGCGACCACCTGGCACGGCGCTTCGGCGCCGGCTGATCCGCCGACGGACAAGACATAACAGCCGTTGTCGGGGTCCCAGACGATCAGTGCGGCAACGGCAGTGGTGGTGTCCTCGCCAAAGTACAGGGGCGAATTGCCGTCCTCGCAGCGCCCGACGACGGAGAGGGACATCGACGATGGGATCGGCGCGCACGAAGACTGGCAAGCGGCCAGCGGCGCGGTCAGCACGGTGACGCACAGCGGAAGCGCGGCGTCGTCACACATGCCGCGGCAGAGGGTGCTTTGGGCGTCGAGGCAGGGCGAACTGCTGGAAGAGCCGCCGGAGCCGGATGATCCGCCGCCATCGGAACCGCCGCTGCCGCCGGAACTCGCCGAACCGCTGGAGCCGGTGGATGAGCCGCTGCCTGAGGAACCAGCGCCGCCGGAGCCGGAACTGTCGATGCAATCGGGCGGCGGGCAGAGCGAGGCGGAAACGTAAATGGGCGCTTCAACTTCCACGAGCGCGCCGTTGCAGAACTGGAGGCCGACCACCAATTGGATGATGTCATCGCCGGCGCGGCTGATTGCGCCGCCCATGTAGAGCGTGCCGTTGTAACCGGGCGGGCAGACTGAGCCGGAACCGGAGGCGCTTGATCCGCTGGCACTGGAAGTGCTTGAAGAACTGGAGGAGGAAGATGAAGACGATCCCGATCCGGCGGCGCAAGGCGCGGCTTTGCCGGTTCCCTGGTCGGCCACGATCATGGTCCACCGGAGCTGCGCGGGCGAGCCGCGGTCGAACTCGGCCCAGAGGCGGACGACGGTTTCCGGGCGCACGGAATGGGTGAGGTCGTTGCTCTCGAAAAAGTTGGTGGCCGTGACGACCTTGCGGCGCGGATCGCCGCTTAAATACGGAGTGACTGTTACGGCCGCCGTCGCGTCCTCGGTCTGGTCATTGGACACGAAAGCCAGCGCGACCCAATAGCGGTTGTCGGAATAATCCGCTTCGGTCCCGATCGGGCCGGTGCATTGAATGACGCCCCAATAGAGCCGGTCGGGCCGGATGCGCACGCTGAGGCGCCGGCCGGTGGGGCCGTCGGTTAATTCCAGCGGAGGCGAGACCTGCACATTGGCCAGGCGCTCGAGCTCGCCGGCGGCGCGGTTCCAGACCTGGCCGGAGAGGGCGATGCGATCTTCAGTGGCGCGGGGGAGTTTGAGCATAGGGATAGTTCTCCATGCGGGTACGCATGGAGGCCTGGGATAAGACCGTGGGGTCTGCCGCCTGCGGCGGCTTGAAAAGATGGACTCGGCGCCCGCGAGGCGGGACGCCTTGGCAGAAGAATCCACGATGCAGCGGAATTATTCCGGAGCGGCGTTGAGGTCGGGAAACGGCCCCGAATGTCATACCAACAACTGATTCAAATCGCTGGTCGCGTAATACGTTTGAGTGGTTCCCTTGAAATAGATCGGGACATAGCCGGAGTCGGGGCGGTAGACGTTGTTCCAGCCGCTGGCGCGGTAGACGAAGCGGAAGCTGGCGTCCCACATGGCAGAACCGCCGGCGACTGTGCGGTAGGTTGTCGAGACGCCTTCGAATTTCACCGTGCCCGCGGGGGCCTGGCTGGGGGCCATGGGCGGAGTGTTCACCATCGTGAAGGGAAGCGAATTCACCGGGGCCTGTGCGGTCGCGAGGATCAGGTCGGTCGGCAGGCTGGTGAGATTCTTGCGCGTGCGCACCAGGGTGACGACGGTGTCGCGCAGGGGCGGGGCGTCCTCGGGAGGCACGTCGTTGGGATCATCGCCGGTGGGTCCGCCCGAGGTATAGGAAAAGGCGGCGGCGCTGCGCGGGGCGGAAATGGTCTCGACGCCGAAATCGAGGGAGAGGCTGCCGGTATCCTGGACGGGGTAATCCTGGGAGGCGTAGACGAATGTGACGGCGGCATACTTATAGGCGACGAGGGAAACGGAGGAGCCGTCCAGGGCGGTGAAGGTTTCGTTGGACAGGCCGGTTTCGCCGGCGATCCCCTTGCATTTCACCTGTTCTAAAAGCAACCAGGGGGCCTGGGGATAAGCGTAAGGCTGGTTGAAGACGCCCACGCCGAGAATCGCGGCGGTGCCGATCGTGGCCGCGGAGGAAAGCACGGCGTTGATGAGCGGCACGCGGTCATCCCAGAGGCAAAGGAGGGACCGCGTTGCACGCGACCGGCCGATGCGCGTGAAATCCTCCTCGGTGCCGGCGTCCCAGCATTGCACGCCGGCGATGGTGATGGCGGTGGTAGAATCCAAAGGCATTGAAGGCTCGCTTTCGGCGTAATTCGATTGATTGCGCTATACGTTGCATAAAGCAAGTCGCGCGCTTTGTAGGGTCCGCGCCGCGGACCGCTTTTCGCGGATAGCCGCAA
>JBEKYH010000010.1:0-30597 GCA_049511115.1 Tepidisphaeraceae bacterium
ATTCCGGTGGCTAGATCAAACCGGGGCTTGTACCCCAGGATTCTGCCCGCCTGTGTCAGATCGGCCTCGGTCCAGTCCTGGGTGAAACCGTAGGGATTATCAAAATATTCCGGGTCCAACGCCGTCTTCAAGGCGCGATTGAGCTCCGCGACAAGCTGGTTGAATGTAAAGGCTCGGCCGCAGCCGACGTTAAAGACGCCGCTTTGGGGGGCCTTGAGGGCGCATAGATTGGCTTCCACGCAATCGTCGATATAGACAAAATCACGCTTTTGCTCGCCCGCTTTAAAAATCCGCGGCCGCTTCCCTCCTCGCATCTGCTTGGCAAGCTGATGGACCATGCTGGCCAGCTTGCCCTTGTGGTCTTCGCCGGGACCATAAACATTGGTGTAACGCAGCCCGACGATCGGGTGGGCCAGCTTGGTTGCGTAGCCGGCGGCCAATCGCTCCATGACCATTTTGCTGAAGGCATACACATTGAGCGGGTCCGGCGGCTGCGATTCGCGCATGGGGGCCGGTCCGCGCCCGTAGATGCTGCAACTGCTGGCCCAGATCATCCGCGCTTTGGTGGCCGCCGCCCAATTCAAAAGTCCGCGAAAGGTCTCGACATTATTGCGGAGCATCGCGCGCTGCAGGTCCGGCCCGGTCAGGTCCGTCCCATCGGCCGCAACCACGCCGGTCATGCTGGCCTGATGGAAGATGGCGTCGAACGGTCCAAGGGAGGTGATCGAATCCAGGTCGTCAAAGGATTTCAGCGCCACCACATCGCCGGCAAAGTTGGCGAGATTCGCCCAATGCCCGCGCGAGAAATCATCGACGGCCACCACCTCATCCCCGCGCGCGGAAAGCCGCTTGGCGAGATTGGAACCGATAAAGCCGGCGCCGCCGGTCACGAGAAAACGCACGCTTAGACCTCCCGATTGGGTACGGGGACAGTAAACGGTAGGGGGTGTGGCGTCAAAAATGGCGGAGCGGGTCGCGCGGGCGGGCGGATGACAAGTGACAGGGTGACAAGGTGACAAGGTGAAAAAGCCGCAGCGAGCGCCTCAGGGGGATTTCGCCGAATGGGTTTGGGGGATTGATAAGGTGGCAAAGCAATATTTCTTCACTTCGCGGGCAAAAAATTCAAAATTAAGTGGCCGGCGGGTACTGGACAGCGCGTATAACAGGGGGGCGAGATTCTGCTTATGCGGGCGGAGAAGGTGGAAGGCCGTGCATTGCTCGGAATTCAAAATACGGAGAAGCGTTTGGGCTGTTGGCCTGGCGGTGGTGTGCGTGGCCGGGCGGGCGAGAGGCCAAAACAACTGGATCGGCGGGGCGGGCGATTGGTTTGATCCAGCGAATTGGAGCGACGGCGTTCCGTCGCTGACCAATTTAAATGGCACCGACTTGATTCCCCCCGGCCTCGGCCCGGCCGAGCTTTTCTCGGGAACCGCCGTCATCGGAGATCTTGCGGTCTGGGGATCGTTGGACGTATCGGGAGGCACGCTTGTTGATACGCCTCTTGCCCATGTGCGGGACCCAGGCGGACTCGCGACTCCTCCAATCCTGCCAAAGGGCGTCTTCGAAGTCGGGTCGTATCCGGCCCTCACTGCAACTGTCATCCAAACTGGCGGAATCGTCTACCCGGATAATTATACCGGCTCTGGCTACGAGGCTTACGGTCTGACGCGGGGGCTCATGGTCATGGATGGCGGAAGCTATGATCTTGAAGCCGGCACCATCATAGCTAATGCGGAAAACCTGCGGGGCGGTACATTCCTTCAGAATGGCGGGATCAACAATATTCCGGGTGTTCCCGCCCCCGCGACTCAGGTTACTCCGTCGGGCGGACTATACGTCGCCTTCCAATCCGCCTACACATTCAACGGTGGTACGCTAACGGCCAACGGCGAATTCATTGGTGGCAACTACGGCACGAGTTCTTTCGTCCAGAGCGGCGGGATCAATACCGTTACTGGCGTGAATGCGCCTCTTACGAGCAATACGGGGTTGGTCATCGGAACGTCGTCTGGTGCGGCGGGCATATATTCCCTTTCTGGCGGGATCCTTTCTGCTAACTCCGAAGAAATTGGCTACAACGGCGGGAGCGGCGCCTTCATGCAAACTGGAGGTACAAACATCGCCGCGAACCTTTATCTCGCCGGTACTTTATGTACCTATACCGTTGTCGGCGGCAATTTGATCGTCAGCGGGAACGTCAACATCGAAGCAGCGCAGAACACGTTGACCATCCAAGGCGGCACAGCCTTCGTCGGTAGCGTCAACAACTCAGGCACCGTTGCCATCTCCGCCTCCACCGGCCTCAACACCCACTGCAACCTCACCATCACTGGAAATTACACCCAAACCTTCACTGCCAGCTTGACGATCAATCTCGCCGGCGAACCCGCGACGGGCGAGTTCGGGATTCTGTCCATCACCGGCAACGCCGAGCTCGACGGCACGCTCAATGTCGAATCCCTCAACGGCTTCGTCCCCGCCATCGGCGACACGTACACATTTCTGACCGCCGATAACGTGGCGGGAACATTTGCGGACGTGAGCTCGCCGTATCCGTTGCAACTCAATTACACGGCAACGGGCCTATCCGTCACGGTCCTGCCGGAGCCGACGGCGGTGGCGGTTTTCGCGGCTGCGGGACTGCTGCTTCGGCGGAGACGGTAATTGGACCGCGACAATTCTGCGGTGCTGTCATATTGCACCACGACAAAATGTCGCGGCGGGTTGGGAGCTGTGCGATTTGGGTTACCAACCGCAAAATAATGCGGCACCAAATAAAATCACCCAATTGCCTATCCTTGCCACATTTACATCGCGCCAGAAACCCCAAAATTGCCGTATCCTCGTGTAGTGGCACGGCCATTGTTGTACCTCGGTTGCGGGCAGCGATAGCCGCAGTGTGAAGTGCGCAGAGAACGGATTATCAGTCTTCCCCAATGAGGAGGGTTCTTCACACCCCACAACTCGAAGAACCCTTCGTCAGCCCCAATGAGCCGACCTTGCCCAGGTCGGCTTTTTTTGTGCGAGCAGCGCTGTCTTGGAATTTCGCGCGTTCGGCGGAAGAGAGCTTCTTGGTCTGCCAGGGGAGGAATGAACGCTGAGGCACAGAGGCGCAGAGGAAGAAAATGCGTAGGAATTCAAATTGGGTTTTGAGCTCCTCGTCTTTCCGACCTCTGCGCCTCTGTGTCTCGGCGTTCATCTCGCTTTTGCGCCCTCGATAAACGGTTGAACCTCGGACAGCCGACTTTGCCAATGGCAGCTTCGGTCGCGACAATCGGCGGCGGCGATGCCGATGTCTTTTCACCTGGGCTATCCAATCCTGATCCTTTGCCTCCTGGCCGCGGCGACCGGGGTGGTCGTCGAGTCGCGGCCCGCGCCGGCCCATCACGATCTGACCGTCTGGGTCTTTTCCGATGAGGAAGCCGATACGTTTCGCAAGCCGGCGCCGGTCGGGTCTGCCAGCCTGTTGGATCGTTTCATTCAAGGAACTCAAGGAGACCACGATTCGGCCGCCGTGGACTTGGTCGCCCAGCGCGCCCTCGATGCGCGGCTGCTGTCGCTGTTTATGTCCGCTTCGACCACCGCCGCGGTTCCCGATCTGGTCGAGATTGATCTCGCCTCCGTCGGCAAATACTTCCGCCCGCCCGTTGCCGACATCGGATTGCTCCCACTCAATGACTTTCTCTCCCAATCCGGCCAACTGCAAAAGATCATCCCCTCGCGCCTGGCAACCTGGTCCAAAGGCGGCCGGATTTTTGGCGTGCCGCGCGATGTGCACCCGGTGACGCTCATTTATCGCAAAGACCTGTTCGATGAGGCCGGCGTTGATCTGCAGTTGCCGCGGACCTGGCCGCAGTTTCAGGAGGCGTGCCTGCGATTCCAAAGCTATTGGTCGAGCCACGGCCGGCCCGATCGCAAGGCGATCGAGCTATACGCGACGCAATCAGAAGAATTGCTGCTAATGCTCCTGCAGCGGCACATCAACCTTGTTGATGACCAGAATCAAATCCATTTCACCGACGCGGTGGTCGCCCAGACGGTCGCATTTTACGCCCAGCTTGTTGCGGGAGAGGACCGCATCACCGCCGACACGCTGCCGGGCACGCCGCTGGCTTACCGCGACCTGGCCGATGGGCGCATCGCCGCCATGCTCACCCCCGATTGGCGGCTGGCTTACGTTAAAGAATTCGCTCCGGAACTGGCGGGAAAACTGGCCATGCGCGCGCTGCCCATTTTTGACCCCACCGACGCGCCAACGAGCACCTGGGGCGGCACCATGATCGGCATACCGAAAGCCGCGCGCGACCCGGCGGCGTCGTGGCGGCTGCTTCAATATTTGTGCCTCAGCCACGATGCAATCGTCGCGCGGCACGAGTATTCTTCGATCCTTCCCCCCATGCCGGAGTTTTGGAGCGACCCGATTTACCGGCAGCCCGATGTGTTTTTCGGCGGCGAGCCAATCGATGAGTTCTACATTTCTCTCGCCGGGCAAATCCCAACGCGGTACGTGACGCCGTTCAGTATTACCGCGCAGTCGGCCCTGTCGCTGGTGCTGAACCGGGCGGTTGGGTACGTCAATTCTCGTGGAACCAATGGCCTCACCGACGCCTGCGCCGGATGGCTCGCGGATGCGGCGGACGAACTGCGGGAGTGGATGGCACAGGGGAATTTTGACCCATGACCCCACGCCGCGCCCCCTATCTATTCCTCGCCCCGCTGCTGGCCGTGCTGGCGATTTTCTTTTTCTGGCCCCTGTGTCAGAGTCTGCTCTTGAGCCTGTACACCACGGCCGGCCCCAACACCCGCCGCTTCGTGGGGCTGGGCAACTACCGTTTCCTGATCGGTCACGACCGGCTCTTCTGGCTGGCGGTGGCCAATACGATCGCGTTTACGCTGGCGTTCATTCTGCTGCAATTGCCGCTGTCATTGGGGCTGGCGATGCTGCTGAATCATCCGGCGGTGCGCTTCAAACAGTTCTTTCGATTCTGCTTTTTCTCGACCTACCTGGTCGGCCAGGCTTTTGTGGCGGTGGTCTTTTTCGCCCTGCTCGGGCCGCGGCGTGGATTGGTGAATCAGCTTTTGCATCCGCTTCTGGGAAGCAGAGGCGATATTGGATGGCTGAGCAATCCCAATCTCGTTTTGCCCGCGACGCTTCTCGCGGGCCTGTGGCTTTCGATCGGCTATGCCATGATTTATCTGCTGGCTGCGCTGCAGGCGGTTGATCCGCAGCTTCGCCAGGCCGCCGTGCTCGACGGGGCCGGGCGGTGGTCGGTCTTCTGGCATGTGACGTTGCCCGGCATTCGGCACGTGCTGGTTTTCCTGACCCTCGTCGCGACCATCGGCGGATTTCAGCTTTTTGAACTGCCTTACATTCTGCTGCAAGGCGCCGGTCCCGGCTATCGCGCATTGACTATTGTAATGTACCTATATTCAACCGCTTTTGAGCGCGGCGACCTGGGTTATTCCGCCGCGATCGGGTGGCTGCTGGTTATTCTCCTGGCGGCGGTCTCGGCGGCGCAACTGAAAATTTCCGGAACGCTGGAGGAAGAGCGATGAAAAGCGCTGCTGGGGGTGCTGCTGTGCGCGTGTGGACGTCGATTATCGTCCACGCGGCTCTAGTGCTATTGGCATTCGTCAGCCTCCTGCCGTTTTTGTGGATGCTCTGCGCCGCCTTCAAACAGCCGGCGGATATCTTTGAGTCGCCCCTGCTGCCGTGGGGACATCTGGACCGATTGACGCTGGATAATTTCGCGCACCTGACGGCGCAGGTTCCCTTTACGCGCTGGCTCATTAATTCTCTGTTCCTCGCTTCGACCACGACCGTCAGCGTCGTGACCCTCTCCAGCCTGGCCGGTTTTGCATTGGCCAAGTATCGGTTCCGCGCAAAACGCCCGCTGATGCTGTTCATGCTCGGCACGATGCTGCTGCCGTCGCAGGTGATTTTGGGGACCCTATACGAACTGATCGCGCATCTCGGCTGGATCAATTCCTATCTGGCGATTCTGGTTCCCGGCTCGGTAAGTGTCTTTGGCGCGTTTCTGTTTCGCCAGGCCATCCTGCACGTGCCGGATGAGCTCATCCAGTCCGCCCGGCTGGACGGATGTTCGGAAATTCGCATCTGGTGGGAAATCGCCCTGCCGCTGGTGCGCCCCACCATCGGGGCCTACACGCTGATGAGCTTCCTCGCCTCCTGGAGCGGCTTCCTCTGGCCGCAAATCGTGCTGCAGGACGAGGCAAAGTACACCCTCCCCATCGGCCTGAACAACATGCTCGGCCTGCAAAGCTTCCTACAAAGGGATTTTGTAGCGGGCCTGACCAGCGCGGCGGTGAAGGGATGATCGCGTTCCATTTGGCGGAGACGCCAAGGACAAGAACGGGGACGCAGCTAGTTTTGGCGCGCCTGGCAACGGACAAAAAACTAGCTGCGTCCCCGTTCTTGTCCCACAGGCATTTGTCGTCAACCCGGATGCCGCGATGGGTGCACGCGCGAATCCGGTAGGGCCGGCCAGCCCTTCCCCCACTATTCATTAGGCGTTGGCAGGACGGGCAGGACGGGCAGGGCGCGCCGATCAGCATGACCTTGGGTCGCAGCGTTCTTTTACCGCATTCCGGGCAATACGGACCAAAGCCGGAATCAACTTTTGCCATCTAAAGCCATCACCATCGGACAAGAACGGGACAAGAACCGGGACGCAGCTAGTTTTTATCCGCCGCATTTTTCGAAGAGTCCATTTTCTTGGGGCGCCCCTCGCGTCGTATGGTATGTTCAAGGTCCAGGCGCGCGGCGATCTTCTGGGCCCAATCGCCGCTGCCCAGCGGGCGTCCGCGTTTGAGGCTGGTTTCGATTGCTTCGAGTTCCTTGGCCGTCACGGCGCGATTCACTCTTTCTATCCAATCCTTCGGTCGATCCAGCGGCCAATCCGACAGGATTGCTTTTTGCCCGGCGCTCGCGCCTGCTGAAGTGTCCGCATTTTGCGATCGCAACCAGAGGCTGCTCCATCGCCAGTCTTCCGCACGTTTTACGAGATTGGCCGAAAGCGGATTCCGCTCGACGTACCGGCACAGCGTCAGCAAATGCTCATCGCGCGCCACTGGAAAACTCTTGAACCGCCCCTGATAGAGGTGGCCGTAGCCGACGGTGTGATGCGACACGCGCCAGCGCATCGCGTGCGTGTGGGCGAGCCAGCGGAAAAACCGCGTGACCTGTCCGTCCTCTTCGGGCCACACGACAAAATGCCAGTGGGTGGGCATTACACAATAACAGATTATGCGGATGGGATGCCGTTCGATTGCCTCCCGCATAATGCGCTGGAACGCCTCGAAGTCCGCGTCGCGGCGGAACATCTCCATCTTGCCGACCGATCGGTTGAGGACGTGATATGCCAATCCGCCGGGAGCATTGCGGGGGCGTCGCGCCATGTGCGGGATTAAACCGAATGGGCTGGGCGTAGTCAAATAAACTAGCTGCGTCCCCGTTCTTGTCCGGGCGCGGCGGTGAAGGGGTGAGCGATCACTCATCCGGCTCCGTCGCAGGCGTGCGCACCGGCGACAGGGATTGCACCAATTCATCGAATGGAAAAGCCTGCCGGGTTAGATCGAGCAGCCGTTCGCGGCCGGGGTCTACCTCCAGTAAGCGGCGGAAATTCTCGCGCAGTTTGTTGTCGTGGGCGACCAGCAGAATCTCGTCGCAGTCGAAGCCGACCAGGATATCGAGGGACATCTGCCCGCGGCCGCCGCTGAGTTTGCGGTAAAAGCGGTAGCCGACGGTGGGGACGAAATCCTGGTCGCGGGTTTCGTCGCGGTAGAGGGTGGGGTCCTGGATCGCCTCGGCCAGATCGCGGGCCACATCCTCAGACGCCTCGCCGGTGCGGATGACAGCAAAGCCGTCCATCTTGCCGCCGTAGCCGGGGTGGTCGTCGAGTTTGCCGGTGCGATAGGCTTCGACGTGGGTCGGATTCTTCAGAGTCGTTACCGCCTCGGCAGGCATAAAGCCCAAACCCGCGCATCCGCCGACGGCGAGGAGGGCCATCAGGCCGAGCGATCTCACGAGATAGCTCATCAAGCGCGACGCCATAAGTTACCTCGCCTCCCGCACATAGGCGTGGTAGATGCCGGTGTTGATCTTTCGCGCGGCGATTTCCTTGAAGTCGGGCGGGGCAACTGCGACTTGGGCCCCATCCTCGGCCGGGGCGTAGATCAGAACCTGCGGATGAGCCGACGACGGCGGCAGCGTCGCCGGGTCGCTCAGCGACGGCACGTCGCGATTCAGATAGATGAGCAATTCCAACGGCAAAACTTTCCTCACATTCGGCGAGGCATTGTAAACTTGTGCGTCGGGATAGGAACTAAGAATTGCAGCGGCAAAAACCTTTCCCGCGCTGCGCCCCGACGCCGAATCCTTATATCCCCAAATAAAAACGATGTTGGAGAGCAGCATGAGGGCGACCGTGCCCGCAACCAAGCCGATGCGGCTCTTGCGATAGCACCATATGCCCGCCGCCAGAATCACGACCGCCGCGCCGACGGCGGCCGCCGCGACTGTGGGGCTATACCAGGGGATTGCGTCCACGGTCTGAAGTTTAGTCGCCCCGTAGAGGGGCAGGCCGATGGCAATTGCGGCAATCGTGACGCCATGCGCGATCACCAGCGCGCGCTGGAACGGAGTCCATGCCCCCCAGCGCGGCACATGCCGAAGCACGCCATACGCGGCGATGAGCGCCGCCGGCCCGATCATGGGCAATAGATAGCGGTCGCGCCGTTCGGGGAAGAAAGTCATCACGACGATAGGTAGGACGAGCCAGAAAATGGCCAGCCACAAACCGGCGACGCGCGTCGTGGGGGCCGTCGCCTTCCAGGCGTTTTTCGCGGCTTCGACGAACCCCGTCAGGAACCAGATCAGCCACGGCAGCATCATGGGGAAAAAGACAATGTACCCATGCCAGCGGACGCGGGTTTCGTAGGAGGCTTCGGTGCCCAGGGTCACTTCGTTGTAAATAACGCCGAGCATATGGCGATTGATCCACATGGCGTAGATCGTCCAGGGGACGGAGATCAGGAGGGTTAATATTAACCCGGCAATAAGCGGGGCGGTCCAGGTTGGCGTTGACTTGGCCTTGGGAAGAGAAGAACCCCCACCCCTGCCCTCCCCCTGAGTACAGGGAGAGGGGGAAACGGCGGGAGTGTTCCATCGCCACTTTCGCCACGCCAAAAAAGCGGCCCAGGGAATGACGGTCTGCAATATCGCAGGAGGTCCTTTGGCCATCAGCGCCAAACCCAGCGCGATGCCCGCGCCGCAGAAGCCGAACCAGCGCCGCCCGCGAAATGTCGCCAGCGCCAGACACGCATTGGCCGCAATCACCCAAAGAGCCAGGTGCAAGTCATAGCTGGCTTGCCAGGCAAATTTCAGAAAAAGGATCGTCGTCCCGCATACAAAGGCCCCAACCAGCCCCAATATCCCATCGTCCAGGGCCGTTCCCAGCTCATAAACGGCCAGCAAAAGGGCGCAAGAAACGGCAATACTCGCCCCGCGACTGCCCCAGGCGAGGGATTGCGGAACCAGTTTGATGCCGGCTGCCGTGATCCAATGCACCAGCGGCGGTTTTGCCGTGCGCGGCTGTAAACCCAGGTAAGGCATAAGCCAATGATCATCGCGCTGCGATTCCAAGGCGGTCGCGATATTGAAATTCTCCATGCCGCCGCTGAATTCGACCCAGGGGATGACGGGAATCAGACCCAGGGCGAAGACCGCGCATATCAAGATTCGGTGAAAGCGAGGCGACCGCCAGGGTGATGAGACCGCTATTATCGGGTCTTTTTCACTTGTCACGGGCAAAGAGTCTGGTAGTCTGGAAGCTAACAATGGTGCTCCAGGGAACATGGTCGGCGGTTCTCTCGTTTGCGAGCCGCTCTCCTACTCGTAATTAACACGCAAGCCATGGACAGGCATACAATCATTTGCGGCGGCTGAATCCGCCGACACATAAGGATATGAAACCATTCGACTTCATCAACCGGGGCAACGCCGATTACATCGACCGCCTTCACGACCAGTACCTCAAGGACCCTCAATCCCTCGAGCCGCATTGGCAAGCCTTCTTCGCCGGCTTCGAAGCCGCCGGCGGACGGGTGGGCGGAGCATCTGCCGCCTTCGGCGCCGGCCAGACCGAGGGAGCCAAGCCCACCGACGCCACTGCCGGCGTCGAAGTAAAGAACCTGGTTCACTCCTATCGCGAACTGGGCCACTGCATAGCCAATCTCGATCCCCTCGGCCAGCCCCGCGCCGATCAGCCCTTGCTGGAACTATCTCAGTTCGGCCTGACCGAAGACGACTTGGACAAGCGCGTCACGCAGTCCGATTTCCTCGGCGCCACCGACGGCACCCTCCGCGGCCTGGTCGAAAAACTCAAGGCCACCTATTGCGGGTCCATCGGCGTTGAATTCACCAACATGCCGGATAAATCCCAGCGCGAATGGCTCATGTCGCGCATGGAGCCGAACTTTAACCGCCCGGAATTCACGCCGGCCCAGTGCAAGGCGATTCTCTATCAGCTTTGCGCCTCGCAGGGATTTGAAGATTACCTCGCCCAGAAGTTCCAGACGGTCAAGCGCTTTGGCTTGGAAGGCGGCGAATCGCTCATCCCGCTGATGAACACCCTGGTCGACAACGGCGCTCACCTGGGCGTGGAGGAATTTGTTGTCGGCGCTCCCCATCGCGGGCGGCTCAACATGCTGGCCCACGTATTGAATAAGCCGTACGACATCATCCTGGGCGAATTTGAGGGAACCGTCGCCATGGGCGTTAAGGGCGCCGATGGCGATGTTAAGTATCACCTCGGTTCGCATCACGATCGTCCCACCCCCAGCGGCAAGCCGATCCATATTTCCCTGAGTTACAACCCCAGCCACCTGGAGCTGGTGGACCCCATTGTCGAAGGAATCGTCCGGGCTAAGCAAAATTATCTGGGCGATCACGCCACGCGCCGGCGCGTGGTGCCGATCCTGGCGCACGGCGACGCCAGCTTCACCGGCCAGGGGATCATCAGCGAAACGCTCAGCCTGTCGCAGTTGCCGTATTACCGCACCGGCGGAACGATTCACATTATCGTGAACAACCAGATCGGCTTCACCACCATGCCGCGGCAGGGGCGCTTTACGCCTTATCCGACGGACGTGGCCAAGGCGATTCAGGCCCCGATTTTCCACGTCAACGGCGACGATCCCGAGGCCTGCGTGCACGTTTCCCGCCTGGCGATTGCCTTCCGCCAGGAATTCCGCATGGACGTGATGATCGACCTGTGGTGTTACCGCCGCCGCGGCCACAACGAAATGGACGAGCCTGCCTTCACGCAGCCCATGATGTACAAGGCCATCGCCGGCAAGACCACCGTCCGTGATATTTACGCCGCCAAACTGATCGAGCAGGGCAAGATTTCCGCCACCGAATTTGAGGAAATGAAAGCCGTCGCCCGCAAGCGACTGGAAGAGGCGCACGCCCGGGCCAAGCTGATGAAGCCCGCGGCTCCGTCGACCGTTTTCGCCGGCGTGTGGAAGGATTTCAGCAAGGCGGGCGCCGATTGGTCCGCCGACACCAAGGTGCCGGCCGAAGTGCTCCATCGCGTCGCCGAGGGCGCGGCCCACTTCCCCGAGGGTTTCACCCCGCATCCCAAGGTCGAAGCCTTGTATAAGCGCCGCATAGAAATGGCCAACGGTCGCGTTCCCATCGACTGGGGCTGCGCCGAGATGCTCGCCATCGGAAGCCTGGTCCTGGAAGGCACGCCGGTGCGCCTGGTCGGCCAGGACGCCCAGCGCGGCACCTTCAGCCACCGCCATGGCGCTCTGCGCGATTTCGTGGACGGCAAGAAGCACATGCCGCTGGCCAGCCTCTCGCCCAAGCAGGCCCCGATGATCGTGGTCAATACGATGCTTTCGGAATTGGCCGTGCTGGGATTTGAATACGGCTTCTCCTGCGCCGATCCGCGTAACCTGGTGATGTGGGAGGCCCAGTTCGGCGACTTCGTGAACTGCGCCCAGCCGATCATCGACCAGTTCCTCGTGGCCGCGGAAAGCAAATGGCAAAAGATGTGCGGGCTGGTCTTGCTCCTGCCGCATGGCTATGAAGGCCAAGGCCCCGAGCATTCCAACGCCTACGTCGAGCGGTTTTTGGCGGCATGTGCCGAGAACAATATTCAGGTGGTCTACCCGAGCCTTCCGAGCCAATATTTCCATGTGCTGCGGCGGCAGATGAAGCGGACCTTCCGCAAGCCGCTGGTGCTGTTCATGCCCAAGAGCCTGCTCCGCGCCGACATCAACGGGAGCGGAAGCTGGCCCGATGAACTGACGCAGGGGACATTCCAGCTCGTCATTGACGACCCGGCCAATCCCAGCCGCGATAAAGTTCGCCGCCTGCTCCTGTGCAGCGGCAAGGTTTATTACATGCTCAACTCAGCCCGCGAAGCGCGCAAGCTGGACAACGTCGCGATCGTGCGCGTGGAGCAGTTGTATCCCTATCCCCAGAAGGAATTGCAGGCGATCCTGGCCAAGTACCGCAACGCCGGCGAAGTGGTCTGGGTGCAGGAAGAGCCGAAGAACCGCGGGGCGTGGACTTTTATGTCCGCGCGGCTCCCGGAAATGCTGCCGGAGACGGCCGTCCTCAGCTATGTCGGCCGCGCCGAAGCCGCCAGCCCGGCTACCGGGTCGCACAAGCTGCATGAGGAAGAACAGAAGGAGATCGTGGCCGGCGCCCTGGATTTTCCCGCGGCGGCCGCTGAACCGGAGAAAGCGGCCGTCGTGAGTTCGTCCGAGCGAAGCCAGACGGCCAATCCGGTGCCGGCGGCGAAGTAGCGATTAGTCAGGTCACCGCATGGCCAAGCCGTTCGGCAACGCGGGCAATGTATGCCCGAGATGATGGTTTGTTGGCGCAGTCGTAGGCTTGGTCGAAAAGCCTGTTGGACATATCAATATTGCCGATCTCCCTCGCCACTACAGCCATTTCAAGGCACGCACGGCCGTGATTCAGGAAAGGAAGATCGCCGTGCCCTTCAAAGTATGACAGCACATCTTGATAGGATTCGAACTGCTCGAGAAACGGCAAGCCATGCAGTTCAAGCAAGTCAACTACCGCCGCGGGCGAATCTTCTCCTAAGCGAAACCATTGCCGCCCGTCGATTGGCTCCCGAAGACGATCGCGAATGCTGCAATGCGAGTCGGCCACCGATTGGGGAATAGGAAACTCGTTGAGTCTTTTTTGCACGCAAGGAAGCAGAACCCCTAAATTCACTGCAAACTGGCCGTACAATTTGTCGCGAAATCCCGGAATAACATAACCAATTGGAAATGAGCCCATTTGAAAAGTGACGACGTGAAGAAGTCCTTGAGCGGTATTTCGATTGTGGGATCGGCCGCTTTTGCGGAATCCCAGCGTGCGAAACTTGGCATGAACCGCTGCTTGAACCCCATCAAGTTGCAGGACGTACTCTGATTTAGCCATATGGCCTGCTCCACCGGCAAGAAATAGTGGCGTAGGGTCCGCACCGCGGACCGCTTGACGCCCTGGTGGTCCGCGATGCGGACCCTACTTGAGCTGCAGCCAATTCACGACGCGCGCTTTCGCCGCGCGACCGCCCGCCGCAGGTCGAACTGCATCTGCAGGTTCAGCCACAGCTCGGCAGTGGTGCCGAGCTCGTCGGCCAGGTCCAGCGCGGTGTCTGCCGTAATGCCACGCTTGCCATTGACAAGCTCGTTTAATTTAGCCGGAGTCCAACCGATGCGCCCAGCGAAGGCGCGCTGCGAAATGTTCGCCGGGTCAAGGAATTCCTCCTTCAGCATCAGGCCGGGATGGATGGGATTGCGGGGTCGCACGATCCAAGATTACTGGCGGCTGCAATCGCGGGCAACTATCCACCGTGTTCCGCCGTAACCACCGCCGACATTCCCCCGCGCACCGCGAATTCGCCGGTCACGGTCATCCGCCGCGGCGCCAGCGCCCAGACCAGATCATCCAAAATGGAATTGATCACCGCCTCAAAGAAAATCCCCTTTTCGCGGAAGGCAAAAAAATAGAGCTTAAGGCTCTTCATCTCCACGCATTTCTTATCCGGCGTATAGACAACGGTAATCGTTGCAAAATCCGGCTGGCCCGTCACGGGACAGACGCTGGTGAATTCAGGGAAGACGAATTTAATTTGATAATCCCGCCCGGGATTGGGATTGGCGAACGTGTCGAGGATCAACCGCGGCCGCGCGATCTGGGCGCGGGTGAGAACCGATTTTCGGCCAAGATGTGCCGGCGGGCGCGGCATGGGTTCACGCCTCTTTTACTGGCCCATGCCTGGAACGGCCGGCGTCGCCGGCGCGGCGGCGGCGGCGGCCGCCGCTTTGTCGAAGTTGGCATCGAGGGACGTGATCAAGTTGCGCGTGCAATTGAAAATCAAATTGCCCGAAACTCCCACGAGCGAATCCGATCCTTCGCCGGGGTCGGAGAATTCAAGGTCAATCGGCGCTCCCTTGGCCAGCGTGATCGTGACCAGGTACGTCGTCTCATGCTTCCCCGGCGGCAGAATAGGCAGATACTTGTCGGCCTTGAGCGGATTAAAGAGGGCCAGCAGCGTGTCCACCTTTGAGTCGTCGGCATCCCTGGGCACATGCTCATTGGTAAGCTGCCATACCGTCGCGGGCTGGGTTGTCGCAGCGACGGCGGGCTGAGTCGAAGGTTGAGTTGTTGACGCCAACGCCGAGGGTCCGGTTGTGGGCTGCGTCGTCGGCGCCGCCGGGCCGAGGGTCAGGTCAATCTTCCTGGGCGGGCGCCGCGACAGCACCGTGTTCTGCGTGTGCGCGGGAACTTCAACTGGCTGCGTGGTGGCCGGGATGTTCTTGACGATGCGTATTTCAGTGACATTGGCCGGGTCAACCTGGCAGATGGTCCGATCACGCAAGTCCAGCGGCGACTTGAGGATCGAATCCATCGTATCCTTGGGGATCTTGGCCATGTCGCCGGGCGGCGTGACGCGCACCCAGACGTTTTTTCCGACCAGCGAATCCAACGCCCCAAATTCAATCGTCTCTGTCTGGGAAGGCTGAGTCGACGGCGCCTGCGTGCTGATCTTTACCGTCGCCTGCGGCTTGCCGATGAGGAGGGCCTCGCTGTCATCCGGCCCGGCAAATCCGGCGGCCTGGGCGTTGTTGATGGCGCTGACCAGATCGCCCACGGCGGACTGCTCGGCAGGCTGGGTGGTCGGCAGCGTCGTGGGCAGCGCGATCTCCCACGTGCCGGCGGTCTTTTGCAGGACAAACGAACCGGCGGGGCGGTCGATGGATACCCAATTGGCCGCGTTCACGTCGGCGTTGACGAGCTTGGCCTGGCGCAATTTGTCGGCAGTCGTGTCGATCTTATCGAGCAGATCGGCCCCGACCACCTCGGCGGTGCTTTCCTTGCCCTGGAGCTGCACGTAAAGCTCATTGCCCGCCTTGACCTGGCGGCCGATGAAGAGGCGCACGGATTTGGGGCCGGCTTCAAGATCAACGGTGAACTGCGGCGTATCCAGGCCGTAATCAGCGGCGCTGGAGCCGATCTCCACCTGCGAAGTGCTGTTGGCGTTGACCAGCGAGTCGATCAAATCGGAGACCTTGCTCGCATCGGCGTAGGCCGTGATCGGCTCGGTGATTTTCCAATCAGAAGTAGCCGGGCCGATGGTGGGGGCCTGCGCTTCCTGCGTGTGGCGCTCCAGCACGATGCGTTTGCCGCCGGCTGGGGCGATGATCACTTTGCTTACGTCATTGCTGGAGATATCCAGCAGCTTCTGGGGGTTGCTGGTCTGGACCGAGCTGTCGGAGGACTTGCCCGGCGAGAACATCAGGTACGCGCCGACGCCCAGGAGGAGAACCAGCAGAACGAAAGTGGTGCGGAAATTCATAGGAGGATGCAAAAAGCAAAGGACTTGAAAATCAGTTCATTGACGCATCAATCCCGCCGCTTGATATAGACGCCCGCCCCGGTCAGCAGGACCAGGCCCGGCAGGCCGACCAAGAGAACACCCACGCGCCAGAACTTCTGCATCCCGGCGCTGATGGCGCCGATGCGCCCGATGTCCATGGCGGCGGGGCTGATGTCGATGAGGGTATCCTGGCGCGAGGCCCAGAAGACGCTGTTGGTGAAAAGCTCGCCGTTGCCGGGGAAAAGGACGACCGGCGCCGCGCTGCGGTCGAAGACGTCCTCGGTAAGGCGCAGATAGTCGTTGATCGGGAAAGCGCCGGCCCCAATGACGACGACTCGCCCGGCGCCGTTCTTCTCGACGGCCGCGCCGCCAAACAGTGGGCCGGCAATGTCAACCTTGGGATCGAAGGTGGGGTTGGCAGCGTTGGCAGCGTTGGGATCATACGTCGTTGACGCCCAGCTCGGCAGGGCGTCGGGCGCGTCGGGGATGGGCAAAAGAGGAGTGGCCTGGTAGCCGGTGGTCGGATGGATGATCACTGGGGCCATAGGCACAAAAACCGACTGCAGCCCCGCCAGCGGCTTGGCGAGCGGGTGATTGCCGTATTGGCTCAGGGCGAAGATATACGGCTTTCCCAGGGCATCCTGCAGCAGGTTCGCGGCATTGGCCCCGTTGGGCTGGACCGCTTGATGTACGATGATGGCATTGGTATTGACCTCAATGCCCCAATCACCCAGGGCTTCGGCCATCGCATCCTGCTTGTAGCCGGTGAGGATGACCGCCGATCCGCCTTGTTTAAGGTGATCGGCAACCTGCGGCCCGATAGACGGGGGCGGGCCAAACTGACTTTGCTGCCCGGAACTAAAGCCCCAGACCACCCACGTTGCATCTTTGATGTCGTCGTCGCTCGGCTCTGTGCCGCCGGATTGCTGGGCGAATGCGCCGGTCAGGTCTTTCTCGGTGACGTCATAATTATACAGGCCAAGTCGCGCGGCCGCGTCCGACAGCGGAGCGTCCGGCCCGCCCATGAAGCTCTCCGAAGTGGTCAGGGGCGCCCCGCCGGCGCGGACGAAGCAGACCTTGGGCTTTTTGCCGCCGCTGGTCAGGGCGAGAATGGCGGCCGTGATCTGCTGCTCGCCGGCAAAGCGCGGGCGCTCGCTTGATCCGGCTTCAACAGCCATGCGTCCCGGCGGCTGCCAGACCTGCTCATAGGTGATTGCCCGCCATTCCGTGTCGCCCATGACCAGGACGGTATTGCGCTCGCGAAGGGCGCTGCGAAGCGTGTCGAGTTTCAGTTCGCCGAGTCCCTTGGCCTGTGCCAGCGAAGCGTCGACGATGTCCTTCATTTTCTGGAAATCAGGCAGCGTCGCCTTCATGTAAAGGGAGATCGTGTCGGGCACCCCGCCGCGCTTTTGCAATACGCCGAAATTGTTGATGACGGCGCCCAGCACATCGGACATCTGGCCGAGGCCTTCGGTGATGGCGTCGGAAGCGCCTTTGTAGTCCGGCGGTTTTTGGCTCAAGGGGCGCTGCAGCGAATCCTGCAATTCGGAGAGGCTGTCGGGGAACTGCTTTACGGTGACCACCACCTCTTGCATGGTGGCAAGCAAATCCTGATCGGTCACCTGCTGCAGGATCGGGATCATGGCCTCGATCTTCTGGGCGTCCGGGTTGGCGATATCGGAAACATTCTTGATGGTGTCTTTGAAGGAATCGACAAACTTCTTGTACTTTTGGATTTCCCCGCCGTACTTGCTCTCCACTTCCTCCACGAGATCGTCCACCTTGGCGGGGCTGGTGACCGGGTCGATGGTTTCGACAGTGATATTCTTGCCTTTGTCGGCGTATTCATCGAGCAGGTCATTCACTGTCTGAGCCGCTTCGTCCTGCGGGATGATCGACGGCTCGTCCTGCTCATCCTGATCCGGCGATGAAGGCGGCTTGGTCTGCGTGTAGAGGCTTACGATGCGGATCGGCGACTTGATGTTCTGGATGATGCGGACGGTCTGCGGCTTGAGGCTGTAAAGCCCCTCGGTGGTCGTGTCGATGCGGATGGGATGCCGGTCGGCGGCATACGTCGCCATGACGGCAAGGGCGACGGCAATGACGCAAGTGAGCGCCACGTTGCCGCCATATTTAAGCCAGCGCTCGCGCTGCGAACTGACCGGGGGAGGATTTGAAGAAGGAGTTTCGCTCATGCCCAGCGCCTCGATTCAAGCACTTTGATGGTCAGGAAAAGAAATACAAATGTTGCCGCCAGGAAAAAGACCAGGCTGGGGGTGTAGAGGATTCCCTTGCTGAAATCCTCGTAGCGGTGAAAGACGCATTGGTCGGCGACCTCGCGCCAGAATTGGCTGAGGGTCGCTTTTCCGGCGATCCACCAGGGGACGATCGTCGTCGCAAAGAGAATCGCCGCCGAAGCGACCGCGGCCACCACCTGGCTCTTGGTCAGCGACGAGCAGAACAGGCCGATGGAGATAAATAGCGCGCCCACCAGAACGATTCCCAGGTATCCGCACGCGATCGCGTGGCTGTCGATATGCCCGTAATAGGCCAGCATCACCGGGAAAAGCAGCGTGGGAACCAGCAGCACGCCGAAGAAACTGAGCGAGCCGAGGAATTTGCCGAGCACGACATCGGATTCGCTGACCGGGGCGGTCATGAGCGATTCAATGGTGCCCGTGGCCCACTCCTGCGCCATCAGGCCCATGGAGAGGATCGGGATAATGAATACCAGCAGCCAGACCATCCACTGGAAAATGTGCCGCATCTCGGCGGGCTGGCCGGGCGTAAAGTCGTCGAGGAAGGCGACATCGCTGGCCAATACAAAAAGCGCCAGCGCGACATAGGCGATGGGAGAGAAGAAATAACTCGACAGCTCGCGGCGAGCGATGGCGGGAGCACGACTCATTCGACCTTCCCCATGGCTTGATTGGCGGTGACTTGCACGAAAAATTCTTCCAGCGTGGCGTGTTCCAGGCGGACTTCACGCAGCGGCCACCCGCGCTGGATGACCGTGCGGGCCGCTTCCTCGCGGACATCGCAATTATCCTTGGCCCGCAGCGCGGCAGTGACGTAGGAATCGCCGTTGCCGGTGAGGATTTCGACGCGGCTCACGCCCGCGACGCGCGCGAGGGCCATTTCCACATCCTTCGACGGGCCGCGGCATTCCAATAGCACGCGCGAGCCCAATCGCCGGCTGGCACGCAATTCATCGGGGGTGCCCTGGGCGACGATCTTGCCGCCGGCGATGATGATGGCGCGATCGCACACGGCTTCGACTTCCGGCAGAATATGCGTGGAAAGAAGCAGCGTATGTTCGCCGCCGAGTTCCTTGACGAGCTTGCGCGTCTCGCGGATTTGCGTCGGGTCCAGCCCGACGGTCGGCTCGTCGAGAATCAGCACGGCGGGGTTATGCAATAGTGAATCCGCCAATCCCACGCGCTGGCGATAACCCTTGGACAAATGCCCGATGGGTCGTTTGCGGACGGTCGTCAGCCAGCAGCGTTCGATGGCGAAGTCAATGCGCTTCAGCCGCAGGGCGCGGTCCATTTTGCGGAGGCGGCCGCGGAAGTCGAGATATTCCTCGACGCGCATTTCCAGATAGAGCGGCACGCTTTCCGGCAAGTAGCCGAGATTGGAGCGCACCTGCTCGGACTGGTGGAATATATTGAAGCCGTTGATGCTGGCCGTGCCGCTGGTGGGGGAGAGATAGCAGGTCAGCATGCGCAGCGTGGTGGATTTCCCGGCGCCGTTAGGGCCGAGGAAGCCGACAATCTGACCTTTAGAGACTTCAAAGCTGACGCGGTCGACGGCCAAATGCGTGCCGTAAGCTTTGGTCAATTCACGGACTGAAATCACTTAACCAACCCTCTCTGTCGCAACAACAAATCCCTCCCTACTCAGACTGATCTCGTCAAACCAACGCCCTCGCACCGACACAAGGGGCGATTACTATACCCGCAACGGCTCGGAAAGTTGCACGTCGGGGGCGTCCAATTCATTTTCCAGGTGCATCGGGCCGCCCTGAATAAAGAAAATGTCCGCCAGCGTCAAATCCCAGCCGCCGACGGCGCAGATCAATTCCTGGAACAGAAGGAAGGTTGTCTTTGCGTCGGCGAGGGCGCGATGTGCACCCACGGGTTCGATGCCAAGCCGGCGGCTCAGGGCCTGGAGGCTGTTTCCACCGCGACCAAAACGGCGGCGGGCGATGCGGACCGTGTCAAAAACGGGGTTTTTGCCCACTTCCGTTTCGATTTCCAGGTGTGCGCGGCGCAGTTCGCGGGTGAGGAACGAAAGATCAAACCGAACATTATGGCCTACGACGGCGGCCCCGCGCAGGAATGGCATCATCGCCGGGATCTGCCGCGCGAAAGTCGGCTGGCCGAGGCACATCGCCGGGGTGATGCCGGTCATTTCGGAAATGCGCGGGCTGATGCGGCGGCGGGGGTCGATGAGCTGCTCGTATTGGCCCGTGACAACGCCGTTTTCGACGCGAACAATGCCGATTTCGATGACCTTGCAGCCAAAGCGCGGGCTCATGCCGCTGGTTTCGACATCAACGAATGCAAGGGGGAGATCGCCAAGGCGATGGAGAAGAGAGAATTCGCAGGACATGGAGTGCTCCGCCTCCGTCAGATTTCCAAACCCGTCACCACGCCTTCAAAACAAAGGTTTCCGTCGACCAATCCCTGGACGCGGCAATTCACGCGATGATGGCGCTCCCAGATTTTCTGGGCCAGGATCAACATGCGGCAGGGGGGCACGACCTGGGTGCGGAATTTGACTTCATCGACGCCCCCAAAGCCGATAAACCCCTTCCAGCCGCAAAAACGGCGCGTGTAAAAGCCGGCCAATTGCGCGCCGGCTTCGATCATGAGCACGCCGGGATAAAGGGGGCGGCCGGGAATGTGCCCTTCCACCCAGAATTCGTCGGCGCGGACATCCTTATAACCGATGACGCGTCCCAGCTCCGGCGCGGCGTACACGATGCCGTTCAATTGCTCCATGTCGCCGCGCTGCGGATTGTAAAGGCGTATTTCCTCCTGGTCGCACACGTCGTGAGACAAATCCAAGCCGCTGATGTCAAAGAGCAGTTGGGGAGGCATACGTCCGCTGGGGGTCGCGCAAGGCGCTGCCAATATGGGCTAAACAACGCAAATCAGGCCTGTGGTGGCGGTGGCGTCGTCGCAGGCGCAGCGGGCGCTGCGGCCGGCTCGGACTCCCTGGTTTCCAATATCTTCTGTCGAACCGCCTGGGCGGCGGCCTTGATTTCTTGCATTTTTTTGCGGACCCGAGTGCCTGCGGCCTTGTTGCCACCGAAGGCCTTATTAACGTCGTCTTCCGCTTCCGTGATTAGACTCTTAAGAGTCTCATACTCCTGCATGGACTACCTCCAATCGGGTATAAGACCGTAACTCTATAAACAAAGCCCAAACGTGTCAAAGCCGAGAACACTTACAGAACCGCATTTTTTTATAAAGCAATGCGATATTGACGTTTTCGCCGTGTGAACCCCAAGGCCAGATCAGTGCAAACCAAACAGCAGATTCAAGCCCTTCTCGATCAGATTCATTCCTACCCCCGGCGGCAGTTTGGGCAGAATTTCATGATCGACGGCAATTTGCTCCGCCTCGTCGCCGCGGCGGGTAATGTAGCGCCGCAGGACCTGGTCATCGAAGTCGGCCCAGGAACGGGATCGCTAACCGAGGAACTGCTTTCCACTGGGGCCGGCGTTATCGCGGTGGAGATTGACCGCGACCTGGCCGAGCTGCTTCGCCAGCGGCTGGGCCAGCGAACAGGCTTTAAACTTATCGAATCGGACGCCTTGGCGGGGAAGCACTCGCTTAGTCATTCCTTGCAAACTGAAATCGCCGCCGCTGTCGCGGACGGCAAGACGGTCAAACTCGTGGCCAACCTCCCTTATCAAATCGCCTCGCCCCTGGTGATTGAAATGCTCGTTGCCGGCGTCGCGTTATTGGCTTTCACGGTGCAAAAGGAAGTCGGCCTGCGTCTTAAGGCCCCCGCAGGCTCTGAACATTATGGCCCGCTTTCGGTCATGGCCCAGCTTCTGGCCAAGGTGGAGATTCTGCGTGCCATCCCTCCACAGGCTTTCTGGCCCATGCCCAAAATCGAATCCGCCCTCGTGCGCATGACCCGCCAGGATGAGCTAGGCCTCCACGCCGGCCAATTTACACGCTTCCTGCACGGCGTCTTTTCCTATCGGCGGAAAATGCTCCGCAAGGGGTTGATCGAGTCGTCTATCGCCGAAGCCGTCGCCGATCAGGCTCTGGCCCGCACCGGATTTGATCCGCGCCTGCGCCCCGAGGAATTGTCCCCTTCCCAATGGCTCGCGCTTTTTCACGCGATAAACGCGGTTAGTGCTTCTTAATTGCCCCGGGGAGAAGAATTCCCGCCCCCATGAGCACTAATGAATCAGCGGAATAAATCATCATGGATTCCCCATGCAGCTCGCCGAAGCGCTCGGTTTGCGTTTGATGCCGCTCGCGCAGCACGTCAATTTTCGGCGTGATGAACACCGGCGATACAACCGCCCCAACCGCCGCAAGGATGAAGAGGAGCGTCAGCGCCACCTGCCTGCATGCCACACCGGCCGCAATCGCCGCGGCGGCGAGAATAATCTGGTACATCTCAAAGACATGAAAGATTCGCGGCGCTGCCTCAATGGCCACGGCGCGATCCTGATGAAATAACATGCCCACAAACAAAAACACGGCCATCAAACCGCCAAACCAGCAGCCCCAGGCGATCACCAGAATCATCGGCCCGATTTTCTTTTGCATTGGCGGCTATTAGAGCCGATGGAAGCGGGAACATTCAAGCTTGCGAGTGGATTGTGACCGTGCTATCAGGGGCGAAGCATGAGCGATTTGGACAATCCCAGCGAAGGCGAACTGATCCTATACCAGACTCCTGAGGGGAGCGTGCGGATCGAGGTACTATATGAGGCAGAGACTTTTTGGCTCAACCAGAAGAAAATAGCCGAGCTATTCGGTGTCGATGTCCGAACCGTCAGCGAACACTTTCAAAACATTTTTGCTGATGGGGAATTGAAGGAGGATTCAGTTATCCGGAAATTCCGGACAACTGCCGCGGATGGAAAGTCTTACCTGGTCAGTTTCTACAACCTCGACGCAATCATTTCCGTCGGCTACCGCGTTAACAGTGCACAGGCGACGCAGTTCCGCATCTGGGCCACGCAGACCTTGCGCGAATTTGTCATCAAGGGTTTTGTCCTGGATGACGAGCGGCTCAAGCTCAATAAGCGATTTGGCAAGGACTATTTCGACGAGTTGCTTGAGCGCATCCGCGAGATACGCGCCAGCGAACGCCGTTTTTACCTGAAAATCACCGACATCTACGAGCAATGCAGCATCGACTATGATAAAAACGCCCAAGTCACCAAAACGTTCTTCAAAACGGTTCAGAATAAGCTGCATTGGGCGGTCACTGGGAAGACTGCCGCTGAGATCATCGCCGAACGAGCCGATGCTTCGAAGCCAACGATGGGGCTGACGACATGGAAAAACGCGCCCAAGGGTAAGATTCTGAAATCCGACGTTGCCGTGGCGAAGAATTATCTCATTGGACCGGAAATCAAGGAATTGGAACGCATCGTCGGGATGTACCTGGACTACGCGGAGAATCAGGCGGCGCGGCAGATCCCTATGAAGATGGCCGAATGGGTCGCTCGGCTGGATGCATTCTTGAAGTTCAATGAATACGACGTGCTGACCAACGCCGGCTCGGTGTCGGCGGAGATCGCGAAAAGACTGGCCGAGGAGCGGTACGAGGCATTTCGCGTCGGCCAGGATCGCGCGTTTGAGAGCGATTTCGAGCAGGAAATCAAGCGAATCGAGAATAAACGCAATCGGCGCAAGGAGGCCCCATGAATCCTGCCCCTTCCTCCCCAGGCCCGCGCGTCGCGGTGATCACTCCTTAATTATCAGGAGAACCAAGAGACCCTGCGCCAATGCGTCCAAAGCGTGGCCGATCAGACCTATCCCTGCACTCCCAACCCCACCTGTCACCCCCTCACCCCCTCACCTTGTCACCTTGTCATCTTGTCACCTTCTCCAATCCCGGGCTGTTCTCAAGTCGCCAAGTCCTCATGTCGCCAAGTCCTCATGTCGCCAAGTCCTTTCCCCATTGCCAGCCCCGTGGTATCCTCCGCCCATAGACACTCCGGCCGCACGCTGGCGCGGAACAGCGGCCCTGGTTTTGACTCCGGGAGCGATCTTGTGATGAACCGTCGTTTGATGCACCCGCTTGGGTCCGGTCTTGTTGTCCTTCTCATTTCCCTCAGCGGTTGTCAGACCGACCATGCGACAACCGCCGCCGGCTCCGGCGTGACCGCGGCCCCGGTTCGCGTTGATCAGGATAATTTCCACGCCCTTTGGTATGCGGGCCTGCCAGTCGATAAAGGCGACTTTATCAATCGCGTCTGGGTTCAGCAGAATCTGGTGCTGGTCTGCACGCCGAACAACGTGGTCTATTCCATTGACAAGACCAACGGCATTCTCCAGTCCATCAATTACGTCAAGGGCGGCGGCCGCGAGATCGGAACGCCCGTAGTCCTTCCCCGGCACATTGTATTCGTGGGCCAATCCAATCTGGAAATCTATAAGCGCGTCGGCGGCGCTTTTGAGCGGTCGATCCAGCTTCCCTTCACCATCAGTTCCAACGCCGTTGGCACGCAGGACCAGGTTTTTTTCGGAGCTAATTTGCAAGGCGGCGAATTGATCGACGTGAGCCTCACGGCCACCTACGTTCCCGTGAATTGGCGGCTGGTCATGCACGGAGCGGTGCGCGGCGCGCCGGGCTTTCATACCGGCACGCTTTATGTCGGCAGCGGCGATGGCGGCCTTTACGCCGTCAACGTCGACCGCACTCCCCTCTGGTCTCTCGACCATGACCGGTTCGATACCGGCGCGGAAATCATCGGCGACGTGAAGGCCGACGACACCGGCGTTTACGCCGCCAGCAACGGCGGCCGCCTGGTTTGCGTGAGCCGAACAACCGGCATTCTTCAGTGGCAATATCTCTGCCCCAATCGCCTTCCCAACGGCCCCGACGTCACGCGCACCACCGTCTATGAGCTCATCCCCGGCATGGGCCTGGCCGCCATCAGCAAGGATGACCCCATGGCCATCGATGACCTGGGCCGCCGCAAGGTGCAAGCCGTCAATCGCACGCCGCGCTGGATATGCCCCGAGGCGGCGCAATTCGTCGCCGAGGACCGCCTGCTGACTTACGTGCTCACAACGGATCAGCAGCTCTGGGGCCTGGACCGCCTGACCGGGCAGGTTCGCTATCGCGGCAACGGCGCTCACTTTGCCGCCGCCGCGGTCAATCCGGCCGACGACACCATCTACGCCGTCACCACCGACGGCACCGCCTATGCCCTGAAATCCGACCTCCACCCCGGCAGCGCCGGATACCTCGAATAACCCTCAACCCACAACATGAGCGATCTGATTCCCGTCAAGCGGGCGCTGCTTTCCGTTTCCGACAAAACCGGCCTGGCCGAGTTCGCCGCCGCCCTGCACGGCGAGTTCGGTGTTCAGCTCATCAGCACCGGCGGCACCGCGAGGTTCCTGCGCGAAAAAGGCCACCCCGTCACCGACGTTTCCGAAGTAACGGGCTTTCCCGAAATGATGGACGGCCGCCTTAAGACGCTGCATCCCAAGGTGCACGGCGGCCTGCTGGCCGTGCGCGATGATCCGACGCATGTCGAGGACATGCGCCAGCACGGCATCAGCCCGATCGATCTGGTCTGCATCAACCTCTATCCATTTGAGCAAACCGTCGCCAAGCCCGGAGTGGCCTTCGCCGAGGCCATCGAAAACATCGACATCGGCGGCCCGGCCATGATCCGCTCGGCGGCCAAGAATCATCGCTTTGTGCTCGTGGTCACCAGCCCCGACCGCTACGAAAAAGTCCTTGGTGATCTCCGCCAACACGCCGGCTCCTCTTGCGGCAAACACCGCCTCAAGCAGGCCCAGCGCGCTTTCGCCTACACCGCCGAATACGACGGCCACATCGCGGCGTATCTCGCCAAACAAATTGCCGAGCCAGCGAGCGCCGAATCAGCGGAAAAATCGGAGTTGCCCGAAAAGCTGGACTTCCATCTCACGCGCCGCCAATCCCTACGCTACGGCGAAAACCCGCATCAACAAGGCGCGCTCTACGTTCAATCGCAGCCCACCGAGGCGTCGGTCGCATTCGCCACTCGCCACCACGGGAAGGAACTCTCGTACATCAATCTGCTCGATGCTGACGCCGCGCTGGCCGCCGTGAGCGAATTTGACTTGCCCGCCGCCTGCATCGTCAAACACGCCACTCCCTGCGGCTGCGCCGTCGCTCCTGATCTGGCCGCCGCATTCCGCCGCGCCTACGAGGGCGATCCCCTTGCCGCATTCGGCGGTATCGCCGCGCTCAATAAGCCCGTCGATCTGCCTGCCGCGCAGGCCATCGCCCAGATCGACAAACTATTGGAAGTGATCGTCGCCCCCAGCTATTCGCCCGACGCGCTGGCTGTCCTCAGCAGCCGCTGGAAAAATGTGCGCCTCCTGGAGGTCGGCCCAATCGGCCAGCGCGATCCCTCCGAACTTCACATGCACAAAATCGCCGGCGGATTTTTGGTCCAGGAGCGCGACTTGGGCGCGGAAGATCCCGCCGCCTGGAAGACCGCGTCGCAGCGCGCGCCAACGGAAAAGGAACTGACTGACTTGCGCTTCGCGTGGCTCGTCTGCAAACACGTCAAGAGCAACGCGATCGTCATTTGCAAAGACGGAATGCTCCTTGGCGCCGGCGCCGGCCAGATGGACCGCCCCTCCGCCGCTCGCCTGGCCATCGCCAAAGCCGCCGACCGCGCCGCCGGCGCGGTTGCCGCCTCCGACGCCTTCTTCCCCTTCCCCGACGGTCCCCAACTCTTACTTCAGGCAGGAGTGACGGCCCTCATCCAACCCGGCGGCTCCATGCAGGACCAACTCACCATCGACGCCGTCAATCAGGCCGGCGCCGCCATGCTCTTCACCGGCCGGCGACATTTCAAACACTAACCGACGCTCGAACCCCCGAACCCCAACAACCGTAATCCCCCTCTTCAACCATTAAACCTTTGAGTCCTTAATCTCTCTGTATTGAATCCCGCCCCCGAATCGACGATATTTCCCCTTCGGCGGAACCGCGGCCCCACCAGGCCCATGGCTCATCCACCGAAAGCCCGGGCGTGTACCGAAGTGGTCAAACGGGTCAGACTGTAAATCTGATGGCTCTGCCTTCGAAGGTTCGAATCCTTCCGCGCCCAATAGGCCCCATGCTCCAACACCTCCCCTTCATCGCCCGCAATGCGGCCCGCAATCGCCGGCGCAGCATCCTCACCGTGGCCAGCGTCGCGGTTTCGCTCTGCCTGCTCGGCGTGCTCATGGGGATGTACACCTTCCTCTTCTACCCCGACGACCAGTCCCCCTCCCAGGCCCTTCGCCTGGTTGTCCATCACCGCGTCTCGCTCGCGCAGTCGCTCCCCGCGGCCTACTACGACAAAATCAAAAACGTCGAAGGCGTCCAGGGCATTACCGTTTGGCAGTGGTTCGGCGGAACTTACAAAGACGCCCGCGATCCCAACAATTTCTTCGCCCGCCTCGGCGTCGATCCCAACGATTTTTTCAACGTCCGCACCGATATTGAAATGCCGCAGGACCAGCGCGATGCCTTCATTCACAACCAGACTGGCTGCATCGCGAGCCAGACCTTGGCGGAGAAAATGGGCTGGAAACTCGGCGAGCGTATCACCCTCGTCGGCGATATTTTTCCCGTCAATCTCGAATTGACCCTGGTGGGGATTTTCAATGATCCCAACCGGGACGAAGTCCTCCATTACAACGACAAATACCTCCAGCAAAGCCTCGACCCCGCCGGCGGCCAGCGCGATACCACTGGCGCCTACCTCGTCCTCGCCGACGCACCCGAGCACGTCGCGCGCATCGGCCGCGTCATCGACGCCATGTTCGACAATTCGCCCGCTCCCACCAAAAGCGAATCCGAAAAAGACTTCGCCCTCAGCTTCCTCAGCTTCCTGGGAAATCTGAAGCTCTTCCTCGCGGCCTTCAGCGGCGCGGTCGTCTTCACCATCCTATTAGTGTCCGCCAACACCGTAGCCATGACCGTCCGCGAGCGCGTGCGCGAGACCGCCATCCTGCGCACCCTCGGCTTCACGCCGCCGGAAATCCGCGGCTTGATTCTCGGCGAAAGCGGCCTCCTCTCGCTGGTTGGCGGCGTGATTGGCGGCGCGTGTGCGTGGCTGATTTGCGATCTGTCGTACCACAGTAATTTCTCGCTGCGCCTGCCCATGCTCAAGCCCTGGATGGCCGGGGCGATCGTCGCGTTCGCCGTAATCATGGGCGTTTGCAGCGCGGTCCTGCCGGCGTATTTTGCCTCACGCCGGAAAATCGTCGATTCGATGCGATACGCGGGGTAAATGTGCGGATGAACTGAGTCGAGTTGAATTGAGTGATTTTCATGGGCGTCCCCGTCTCCTACAACTTCCGCAATCTCGTCGAGCGCAAAGCGACGACCCTCATGACCGCCGTCGGCATCGCCCTCACGGTCGCGGTTCTGGTCGGCGCGGTGGCGCTGGTGACGGGCCTCAGCAGCGTCTTCGCCGCCACGGGAAATCCCCTGCAGGCCATGGTCCTGCGCAAGGGCGGGTCCGCAGAACTCAGCAGCGTCGTCACGGATTCCGCCTGCCAGTTGATCAAGCAATACCCACAGGTCGCCCGCAACGGCGATGAAGTGCTCGCCTCCCCGGAACTGGTCACCGTCATCAACCTCCCCAGCGTGGACCACCCCTCGGGCATGAATGTCACGGTGCGCGGCCTCGGCCCCGTCGGCCTGCACATGCGCGATCTCTCCATCTTTCAGGGCCGCTGGTTCACGCCCGGCCGGCGCGAAGTGGTGGTGGGCCAGTCCATCGCCAAGCGCTATCCCGGCGCATCCCTGGGAAAGAAGCTGCGCTTCGGCCGCGGCGACTGGGAGGTCGTCGGCGTATTCGCCGGCGGTGAATCCGCCGTGAACAGTGAAATCTGGTGCGACCTCGGCCAGCTTGCCGGTGATTTTGATCGCCAGGCCAACTGGAGCAGCGTCCTGGTTCGCGCCAATAATTCGGCCGATCTCGACACGCTCATCGACGGAATCATCCACGACCGGAATCTGGGCGCAACCGCGATGAAGGAGCAGGACTATTACGCCAACATGACCAGCTCTGGCACGCCGATGGAAGTGCTCGGCCTGTCGGTCGCAGTCATCATGGCCATCGGCAGCGGCTTTGGCGCGATGAACACCATGTACGCCGCCGTCGCCCGCCGTGGCCGCGAAATCGGCACCCTCCGTTCGCTCGGCTTTTCGCGAAAAAGCATCCTCGTCAGCTTCATGTTCGAATCCGTTCTCCTCTCCCTCGCCGGCGGAATTATCGGCTGCCTCATCGCCCTCCCCCTCAACGGCCTGACCACCGCCGTCGGCAGCTTCCAGACCTTCAGCGAAATCGCCTTTAATTTCCGCGTCGGCGCCTCAGCGATCCTCGCCGGACTCGGCTTCGCCGCCATCATCGGCGGCCTCGGCGGCTTTCTCCCGGCCCTCGCGGCGTCGCGGCGCGATCTGCTCCAGTCGCTGCGCGAGGGATAAGGAACTCAAAGCCAACGACACCCCGCCCGACATGATGTCCATCGGCAACGAAACCACCGACGGCGTCCTCTTCCCCGATGGCCAGGACAAGAACGGGGACGCAGCTAGTTTTCTGAAAACTAGCTGCGTCCCCGTTCTTGTCCATAGGGGATTGCTACGCCGGCGGCGGCAGCGCGCCCGGCATCGTCAGATCAATGTGCGACAACTCCGCCCGGGCCAGCTCCACATCCCGCGCAAAATGCAGCCGCGCCAATGCTCTTAGCAGATATTCCCTCGCCCGCTGCGCCTGGTTGAGATACCGCGAATAAATCACCCCCAGCATCAGGTGCACCTGCTCGATCTGATCGTAATTGGGATAAAACCGCTGAAATTGCTCATACGCCTGCGCCGCCGCCGGGTAAAGCTGCTGACTCGCCAGATAGTTGGCCACATCAAGCTGCGCGTTACGCGACAGCACCTGGTTGGGGTCCAGCGAAATTAATTCCGCATAAATCTCCGTCGCCTGTTGCAGATTATGCTCGGCCACCGCCTGACTGGCCCGGCCGCGCAGGTCCATTAACTGCTGCGCCCGCGGGTCCGGCGGCGCGCTTGGCCGCGAACTCGCTCCGCCTCGCACGGTTTCCGTCGGCGTCACGCCAAACGGGTTGTATCCGCTGCTCACCATGTCCCGGTATTGACGGCGGCGATTCCAACGCTGCACCAGCGCCACCACGTCAAATTGATCGCGCGGCAATAGTCCCGTCGCCAACAGCACCGTGCACACGACGACACCAAACAGCGTGCCCGAGATATGCGCCATGTGCGCCACCGCGTCGGCCCCACCCATAAACTGCGGGGCGACCTCACCGAGCACATCCGTCAGAAAGAAAAACAGGATGAACCACAGGCTGGCAATCTCCGCCACGCCAATGATGAAAAACCAATAGACAATCGTGATGTTTGACCGCGGCAGCAGAATCAAATACGC
>JBEKYH010000011.1:0-23623 GCA_049511115.1 Tepidisphaeraceae bacterium
AAATATACGTCTGGAAAATCGATCGCGTATGGATTGTGCCCGTGTGAAAAAGCTTCGCAGGCAGCCTTGGTCATTTCCGACACGTCAATAAATGGCGTGGGCGAAAACCGCAGCATCGCCAGTCCGAGTACAAAATACGCCGCCAGAAATATCGGGAACGCCAAACGTTTGCTCCAGCGGTCCCAGAACACCGCCGCCACCGCCAACAAGAATAGCGCCGGGAGGGCAACCCAATTAAACGCCGCCGGTACGTCATGCTGCTCAATCGGTTGGTGCTGGGAAAGTTCAAGTAGCTCCCAGCAGATTCCGGCCATGCAAGCCGCCAGCGCCAGCCGATTCCATGCCGCCGACTGTAAACTTCGCCCGGGCCATAAAGTTCCCGCCCAGGCGAGGATGATTCCCAAAGTGAGCCACTTCAATCCCGAGCCGTCGCCGTAATCGCCGCGGCTGATTTCCAGGGCATGTCCGATGACCGCTGCCGCCGCCGCCCATAGGGCCGCGCTCATCCCGCCGGTTTTGGGCCGCGCGATTCCCCTGGCGACATCGTCCATTAAAATCTCCACAAACCCTTCATAACCGCCTATTTACCCCATTCCAAACCCCCGCGCCTTCATTTCCAAGTAACTTTGCCCGACAAAGCCATTGAAGGCGGGATGATTTGGCCCTAAACTGCCATCAGCCGCGTCGCCAACCGCAACCCCTGGAGGCGATGTGGACGGGCCAACCAGCCCCTTATTCTTGGAGATCCTGCCCATGGCTGTAGCTCACGATGTTGAAAAGCCGGCGGCTGTGCCCGTCGTAACCAAACCTTCACCTGTATCCGACGGACAACTCGAACGCGACCGCCTGCGTATGATGTTGCTCATCCGGCGGTTTGAAGAACGCACCTTTCAGGAATACACCCGCCCCGGCCAGAAGATCGGCGGGTTTTGTCATTTATATAGCGGACAGGAAGCCATCGCCGTGGGCACCGCCGCGATCTTCGACAAAACGCGCGATTACCTGTTGAACGGTTATCGTTGCCACGGACACAGCCTGGCGCTGGGCATGAGCCCGCGCGCCGCCATGGCCGAACTCTTTGGCAAGGCGACCGGTTGCTCCAGGGGGAAGGGCGGCTCCATGCACCTCTTCCAGGCCGAAGTGGGCAATATGGGCGGGCACGGCATCGTCGGCGGGCAAATTCCCCTCGGCGTGGGAATGGGATTCACGCAAATGTATCTCAAGACCGGGGGCGTGACCTTCACTTTCATGGGCGACGGGGCCATCAATCAGGGGACCTTCAACGAATCACTGAACCTGGCCAGCTTGTACAAGCTCCCGTGCATATTCGTCGTCGAAAATAATGGCGTGGCCATGGGAACGCAGATTGAGCGTTCCAGCGCCGATAAGGAACTGGCCCGCCGCGGCGGTGGCTATGCCATGCCGCACTGGTCTATTGACGGCAACGATGTGGACATCGTGATCCGCGAATTTTCCAAGGCCATGGATCGCGCCCGCTCGCTGCAAGGTCCCAGCTTCATCATCGCCAACACCTATCGCTTCCGCGGGCACTCCATGAGCGACCCGATGAAGTACCGCACCAAGGAAGAGGCCGAACGCGCCCGCCTGCGTGACCCCATCGCCCTTTATCATTCCCGGTTGCAGGAAATGGGCCTGATTAACGAGGCGGAGTTTTCGCGCATGGGGGAAGAGGTCGGCGAGGAAATCGCCCGGATCACCGCCCAGGCCGACAGCGATCCCCACCCCGACCTGCAGGACCGCTTTGACGATGTTCTGGCCGAAAAGTATCCCTATCAACCCTGGTGAGCCGCCCGCCGCGGCGCCGCTCCTTGCAATGAGTGAGAGTGACCATGTCGCAAATGCAGCTTCGTGAAGCCCTTCGAGCCGCCATGACCGAGGAAATGGAGCGCGATCCGCGCGTCTTCCTCATCGGCGAGGAAGTGGCTGAATACAACGGCGCCTACAAAGTCTCCGAAGGGATGCTCGCCAAATTCGGCCCGCAGCGCATCATCGACACGCCCATCAGCGAAGCCGGTTTTGCCGGCCTCGGCGTCGGCGCGGCCATGACCGGGCTTCGACCCATCGTCGAGTTTATGAGCTGGTCGTTCACCCTGGTCTGCATGGACCAGATCATGAACAACGCCGCCAACGTGCGCTATATGTCCGGCGGGCAATTCAAAGTTCCCGTCACCTTCCGCGGCGGAAACGGCATCGCCCACCAGCTTGCCGCCACGCACAGCCATCGCATGGAATCGGTCTACGCCCGTATCCCTGGCCTGATCGTCGTCGCGCCCTCCACGCCTGCCGAAGCCAAGGGACTACTGAAAAGCTCCATCCGCTGCGACGATCCGGTGATCTTTCTTGAATCGGAAAAGATGCTCGCGGACATGGGCGAAGTTCCCGATTCCAACGAATTCACGATTCCCCTGGGCGTCGCCAACGTCGAACGGCGCGGCGCGGACGTGACGATCCTCAGCTACGGCCGCCCGCTGCAGCGCGTGGTCAGATCAGCCGTGGAGGCCCTGGAGAAAGATCACGGCGTCGATGCCGAATTGATCGACCTGCGGACCCTGCGCCCGCTGGACACGGCCACAATCCTGGAATCCATCAAGAAGACCGGGCGCTGCGTGATTATCGACGAGGATTGGGGCTATTGCGGGATGGGCAGCGGCATCCTGTACAAGATTCAAAAGCCGGCGTTCGATTATCTCGACGCGCCGATCGAATATATCCACAGCGATGAAATCCCCGTCCCGTTTAACCACTTCCTGGAAGAGGCGATGCTTCCCAGCGTGGATCGGATCGTGTCGGCCGTGAAGGAAGTCTGCTACAACTGATTGAACTGATTGGGGAGCTGATTGGGGCGTTGCATATCGTTTTAGCCACTAAGGTTTAAGCCAAGGAATCTGCCATGTCTGCCTATGTCACCATGCCGCAACTCTCGGACACGATGTCCCAGGGCGTTGTCGTGAAATGGGTGAAGAAGGAAGGCGAGCCGGTCAAGCCGGGTGTCACCATCGCCGAAATCGAAACCGACAAAGCCACCATGGAAATGGAGGCATTTGAAGGCGGGACACTGGCATTGATTCTGGCCAAAGAGGGCGAAAAGGTCGGCGTGGGCATGCCTATTGCGCTAATCGCCACAGGCTCCGAGACAGTTGAACAGGCCCGCCAATGGCACGCCCAGCAGCAGGGGGGCAACGCGGCTGCATCTCCCGCCGCCGCCCCCACGGAAGCGAAGGCCGAGGCCAGCGCGGCCCCCACAGCGCCGCCGCAGCAGGCCGTCGCCGTCGCTCCGCCGCCCCCGAAAGACAACGGCAATCGCCCCATTCGCGTCAGCCCGCTCGCGCGCCGCGCCGCTGCCGAGAAGGGCGTGGATCTCGCCCAGTTGCGCGGCTCCGGTCCCGGCGGGCGCATCATCCAGCGCGATGTCGTCGGCTTTGCTCAGCCTTCCGCACCGGCACTGGCGGCCTCAGCGGCGCCGTCCGGCAACAAAGAGGTGCTTCCGCTGTCGAAGATGCGCCTCGCCATCGCCAAACGCCTGCTCGGCTCCAAGCAGAATATTCCTCATTTCTATGAGTCCATCGATGTCGACGTGGAGGAACTCAGCAAACTCCGAAACGGCATGAACAAGGGCCTGGAAAAAGAAGGCGTGCGCCTGAGCATCGGGGATTTTGTCTCCCGCGCAGTCGCCATGGCGCTGCTGGAGCATCCCGCCCTCAATGCCACATTTGACGGCGTCAACGTCACACGCTGGGCCGACGTTCACCTGGGAATGGCCGTGGCCCTGCCTGACGGACTCATTGTTCCCGTGCTGAAAAACATTCATTTGCTGGGCGTGAAGGAAATCCGCAAGCGCAGCGTTGATCTCGTCGAACGCGCCCGCACGCAGCGGCTCAAACAAGACGAAATGAACGGCGCGACCTTCACGCTGACGAATCTGGGCGTTTACGGCGTCCGTGAATTCTGTGCCATCGTCAATCCGCCCGAGGTCGCCATCCTCGCCATCGGTGCGGCCGAGAAGCGGGCCGTTGTCGTTGACGACGAAATCGTCGCCCGCACCATGATGACGGTCACTCTTTCGGGCGATCACCGCGTCGTGGACGGCGCAACGGCGGCTGAATTCCTCCGCACCTTCAAGTCGCTCCTCCAGGAGCCGGGCATCATCATCGCCTGATTTCCGCGAAGCTGTTTTTCCTTCGCGGTGGCCAAAAGCACCGGCAGCGCTTAGACTTTATCGCGCTTGTCGCAGACACCGCACATCCTTGCCAACATTCCCAAGATAGCGGCGAATAACCCGGCCGCTCCGTATGAGCCGGTATGCGCCATGTTCCGGCGCTATCTCCACTCGCAAAAGCAAAAGCTGAAATTCACTCCCGAGCGGGCCATGATCCTCGACGCCGTCCTGCGCAAGGAGGGTCTCTTTGAGGCGGAGGGATTAGCCACGGATTTGAAAGCCTTGCACCACCACGTCAGCCGCGCCACCGTCTACCGCACACTGAACCACCTTCAGGACGCGGGAATCCTCCGGCAGGTTTTCTTTGACAATAAGCAGTCGTATTACCAGGTCATCGCCGGACGGCAAAGCTGCGACTATTTGATTTGCGTGGCGACAGGGAAAGTCATCGAGTTCAACAGCGATAAACTCAAGGCCTTACGCGACGAAATCTGCCGCGAACACGGTTATGAGCCGCTGAGCCATCAGTTTCATATTTTTGGGTTGAGCAAGGCGCGCTAGCGCTGCCAGGGGTGGGTTTGTCGCGCTGTGGAGCAAGGATCAGCACATCGCCATAAACGTGGCCAGGGCCAATATGGCGATCTTGATCTTCATGTTCCAAAAGGGCTCGGATGTCAGCACAGCCATCATGACATTGGCTCCTTGGCGACGGGAGGTTCAATCCGCGTTCCGTGATCCCACTCTACCCCAGAACGCACCAATGTCCAAGAAAATAGCCGCTTCCTTAGGTTGCGGCGTCGGTTGGGTTTATGACGCGTGTGGTGCGGATGCAACAGATTCACCACACCGAATGTGAGCGTGCGGCAACATCCTCGCAAATCCGAAGAATGAGCGCGTGAAAACCTGAGGATTGACAGTCGATCGGATTGAAATTTATACATGTATCGCATAAGGTTTTTTTTGCTGCGAAAAGCGGCCGGCCGCTTGAATCCACAAGAGGATGTACCTACAGATTAGGTGGCAAACTATTTCGCAGCTAAAGAAGGCGGTATTTGTTGACCATGTTAAAGAATCAAGTTGTTCATGAAGTTCGTCATGCAGATGCGGACGCGGTTCGCGGCGAGGCGGTTTCGTCGCGGCACATCCTGGAGTCACTCGAGAAAGTCGTTCCCAACGCCCTCAATTGGGTAATGAGTATATTCCCCCGTGGCGCCGTTCAGATTGTCCAACCAGCCAAGGTTCATGCCTCGTTGCTGAAGAGTTATCACAAGGATTTTCACTCCGATGACCGCGCCACCTGGCAGGCCATCAGATTGAATCGCCCCTTGACCGAGCGCGAAGCTTGGGAAGGCATTGCCGGCGGATTCGAGGAGTCGCGTTTTTATCGCGAATTCCTGGCCCCTGCCAAACTGCGCTATATGGCAGTGGCCCCGCTTGCCAGCCCGATCTTCCCGGGTTATCCCGGCGCGTGGGGCGTCTACCGCACCACTGAGCAGGGGGGTTTTTCGGCGGCAGACCTGCAACACCTCTCCAAACTGGCCAAGCAATATGATCAGGCGGTCGAAGCCAGCCGCGCTACGCGCCTCGGCAAGACCCCGCCGGCATTGACCTGGATGCGCCGCCCCTCGGCGCGCCTGTTTGTTTTTGACGGCAATCTCAAGCCCGTGCTTGGCGAATCCGGCATGAATTCTGTGGATGACCGGGTGCGTGAGCAGATGTTGCGGCACGCCCGCCAGACGCTAGGCCGCGTGGAAGGCAATCCTTTTTCCTCGGATCGGATATGTCTCCCCGATGCGCGCGGCGATCTGTGGGTGTTCCGAGCGGTCACCTACGCTCATTTCCCGGCGCTGGGTGAGGGTCCGTTCGTTTTTTACTGCATGCAGCCCGACTGCAAGGAGTGGGGCGCCATTCGCCCCGCCGATTTGCACGCCGACGCCGAACTCGCCCGCCTCGTTCCCGCCATGCAGTTCATGCACCGCGAATTCGGACGCGGCCCGACCCTGAATGAAATCGCCGCAACGGTGGAGCTCAGCCCGTTCCATTTCCACCGGCGCTTCACCGAGCTGTTTGGAATTACACCCAAGCATTTCCTGCTGGAATGCCAGATTCATTCTGCCAAGACGCACATGGCCGTCGGCGATGAGGACCTGGTGCAGATCGCCAATTCCTGCGGGTTTGCCCATCAAAGCCATTTCACCAGCCGCTTTAAGCAAGCCACTGGGCTCACCCCGACCGGCTGGCGTAAACTGGCCGATGAAATGCGCCTGCCAACCCGGTAAGCTTCGCGCGGCAAAACCTTGGCCCATTGGAATCAAAATTCGTCGCCCACCCGGCCAATCCGTCTGGGCGGCGTCAGCTATCTCAATTCCAAGCCCCTCCTGTACGGCTTGGATCGGGACCCTGATATTCAACTGACGTTGGACGTGCCGGCGCGCCTTCTTGGCGGATTGCGCGCTGGTGCATTCGACGTTGCCCTGCTTCCGGTGATTGATCTCCAGAAGATGAACGGCCTGAGCGTCGTGCCTTCTGGCGGCATCGGCTCCGACGGCCCCACGCTGACGGTGCGAATCTTCAGCTCGGTGCCGCTGGACAGAATAGAAACCCTGGCCTGCGATCCCGACAGCCACACGTCCGTCGTGCTGGCCCAGATCATCCTGGCCAGGCGCTACGGCCTGTCGCCGCGGCTTACGGCGCGGGGAGAGGAATCTCCATCACGTCTGCTCATCGGCGATAAAGTTGTCTGCGAGGCGCCGTCGGGGTTGGACTATCAACTCGATCTGGGCCAGGCCTGGAAAGAGTTGACGGGCCTTCCGTTCGTTTTCGCGGTCTGGACCGCCGCTCCGGGCGTCGACCTGGGCGATCTTCCCCAGCGCCTTCTGGAAGCCAAACGCGAAGGTCTCGCTCATCTTGACGAAATTGTCGAACAACATGCCGTTCCGCGCGGCTGGCCGGCGGCTCTGGCCCGCCAATACCTGGGTGTCAATCTCTGTTTTGACATTGCCCAACCCCAGTTAAAAGCGATCTCTCTCTTTCATCAGCTCGCCGCCGAGGACCGGCTGATCTCACAGCCGCCGCGGCCGCTGATTTTGCACGAATCTCAAAGGTTCCTTGCCATATCGCCACCCCCTGACTAGAACTATCCGCCTATGCGCCGCCTCTATTTGAAAGACGCCGCCCCCGGTGATGTGGTTGAGGACGTTTTCGTCATCACCAACAAGCAGCTTTCGGCCACGGCGACGGGCAAGCATTTCGTCAAGGCCTTCCTATCCGACCGCACGGCGCAGGTAACGGCCCGCATGTGGAACGCGACGCGCGATCTGTTCAACGCCATGCCCGAAAGCGGTCTGGTGCGAGTGCGCGGACGCTTTGAAAACTATCAGAACAATCTTCAGTTCATCATCGAACAGGTCTGGCCCCCCAAAGACGGAACCTTTGACATCGCCGACCTCATGCCGCACACAACGCGCGACATCGACATGATGTGCCAGCGCCTCTTTGAAATCTGCGGCAGCGTAAAAAACCGCCACCTCTCGGCGATCGTGCAGGCGTACCTGGAAGACGAAGAATTGATGAACAACTTCTGCCGCGCCCCGGCGGCGATGAATTTTCATCACGCCTTTATCGGCGGCCTGCTGGAGCACACGCTCAACGCCATGGAAGTCGCCGATGCCGTCTGTAATTTTTATCCCGGGCTCAATCGCGATCTCGTGGTCGTGGGCATTTTTCTTCACGACATCGCCAAGACCTGGGAATTGTCTTATGACTGCGCGTTCTCCTATACAGATGGGGGGCAGCTCGTCGGCCACGTTGTGAAATCCGCCATCTGGGTGGAACAAAAGGCACAGAAAGCCGCCGAGCTTCTCGGCGAGCCGATCCCGCGCCCGCTGGTCGATGTCTTGCAGCATATTATTCTGAGCCACCACGGACTTCCCGAATTTGGCGCGGCGCGCATTCCCAGCACGCCCGAAGCGATCTTCGTGCACACCATCGAGAACCTCGACGCCAAGATGATGATGTCTTTGTCCGCGACGCGAAGCGGCGCTGCCGCCGCCGAAGGCAACTGGACCGAATACATGAAGGCGTTCAACGGCCGCCTTTATCGGCCCGACGTGGCACCCGCCGATGATGTGGAAACCGTCGAGGAACCCGCTCCAGTGTCGGCCGCGCCGGTTGAACCCGCGCCTGCGCCCCAGCCGCCCGCACCCGTCAAACCCGCTACACCCGTTGCGGCCGCCGCTCCATCGGCCCCTCCCAAGCTATTTATCAACAATCCCCTTTTTGAAACCGTGCCCGCGCGCAAGAAATAAAGCAAAACCACTTCGAATCGTTGTTACTCGTCTATCATAACGCTTGTCGAATTTTTGGCGTAAGTGGTTTGCCGCCAAATAGCTGCGAAAATCTGCATCACCCGGAAAATTTTATTCGCACAGGTCTTTGGTCCGATGAGCTATTAGAAAATCGTTTGTTCGACCGGCGATGGTGCCGGCCGGAAGGACGATTACTTGACGTTTGGGGGACACGTCCACCGGTAATTCAGACAGTCATGTGGACATGTACGAAAGCCGCAGTGCGGCACGGGCGAGCGCTATGCCATTGGGAAATCGACAAACACTGATTGCCTTGAGCGAAGACATCAAGACGCTTCGCGAGATCGAGGAAATTCTCGCCGGGCAGTTTCACATCGTCGCCACGCGCGCCGTTGAGCGCGCCATCAATCTCTCCCAGGCCGACTCCGCCGTCGCCGCCATCGTCGTTGATCATCAATTGAGCGGCACCAACGGCTTGACCGTTTTGAAGACCGTGCAGTCGGGCCGCCCCGGCGTACGCCGCGTGCTCGTCGCTCTCCCCGCTCATCTGGCTGACATCATTGAAGGCCTTCACTGCGGCGCTGTGGAACGCATTCTATACAAGCCGCTCCGCTCCAGCGAATTGCTCTCCGCCGTCTCCCTCGCGCCCGAGGCAGCGCAGCGCGCCACCGCCTGAGATTCCCCTTTTTACGAAATGGTTTTTTGTCAGCGGCCCGGCCGCGGCTTGGTCGCAAGGCGCAATGCCCGCGACATTAGCGTCGTGTGCGCCTCCACCGGCGGCTTGCCGTCGGGCGTGGGCCGCCGCGACCAGACGCCGTTGGCGTCTAGTTCCCAGGCATGTCCGCAATCGGCCATCATCGTCGTCAGGATCTCGCGCAGGCGCTCGCGGTGGGCGGGCTCTTCAATCGGCACGATGGCTTCCACCCGTGAATCCAGGTTGCGGCTCATCCAATCGGCTGACCCGATGTAAAACTCCTCGTCGCCGCCGTTGAGGAAATGGTAAATCCGGCTGTGCTCCAGGAATCTCCCCAGGATGCTGATGACGCGGATATTCTCCGATAGTCCCGGCACACGCGGCCGCAATGAGCAGAACCCGCGCACGATCAGATCAATCGGCAGCCCGGCACAGCTCGCGGCATAGAGCTCCTGGATGATCTTTGGGTCTTGCAGCGCATTCATCTTCGCCACAATCCGCGCCGGGCGGCCTGCTTTGTGATGCTCCGCCTCGCGGCGGATTTTCTGCACGAATCGCTCGCGCATATTGACCGGCGCCACCAGCAGTTTGTGATAGTCGCGCTTGAGCGATCGCCCCGTCAGGTAGTGGAACAGATCGACGATGTCCTCGGTAATATGCGGATTGCAGGTGAACAGCCCCAAGTCCGTGTATAGATTGGCGGTCTTGCTGTTGTAATTTCCCGTGCCGATGTGGCAATACGTCCGCAGGCCGTCTTCTTCCTGGCGGACCACCATCGCCAGCTTGGTGTGCGTCTTCAAGCCCACCAGCCCGTAGACCACATGGACGCCCGCATTTTCCAGCGTCGTCGCCAGTTTCAAATTGCGCTGCTCATCAAATCGCGCCTTCAATTCCACCAGCACGGCAACTTGCTTTCCGCTTTCGGCTGCGTGAACGAGAGCCAGTAAAAACGGTGAATCAGCCGCTGTCCGGTACAGCGTCATCTTGATCGCCTGCACCTTGGGGTCCTGGATCGCGGCATGAATGAATCGCTCGACGCTTTCTGCAAACCCCTCGTAGGGGTGATGCACCAACAGATCGCCGTTGCGAATGACCGCGAAAATATCCACATCATCCGCCGCCAGCCGCGGCGGCGTCGTGGGCATCCATGGCTTATAAGCCAGCGCCGGCAAATCCAGATTCGCCAGCGACATCAAATCGCCCAGGTTGATCGGGCCGCGCGTCGCGTAGACCTGTCGCGCCCGAGCGTCCAGCCCGTGGACAATCGTCTCGCGCATCGCCTGCGGCATGGCTTCGTCCAGTTCGATCCGCACCACTTCCGCCATGCGCCGCGCCTTCAATTCCTGTTCTACAAGCTGGAGCAAATCCTCCGCGTCCTCGGCGTCCATTTCCACGTCGGCATTTCGCGTTACTCGGAACGGCTGCGATTCAAGCACCTTCATGCCCGGAAACAGCATCCGCAGATTGCCGCCGATCACCTGATCCACCGGCACAAACGTCATGGGCTTGGGCAATCCCACCCAGCGCGGCAGCGATTCGGGAACCTTCACGCGCGCAAACAGCCGCTCACGTCCCGTTGGATGTTCCAGCATGACGCCGATGCTGGTGCTGAGATTGGAAATGAACGGAAACGGATGGCCAGGGTCCACAGCCAACGGCGTAAGCAGGGGATAAATATTCTTGGCAAAGTACGCGTCTGCCGCCTGCCGGTCGGCGTCGTCGAGTGTGGCGTAATTCAGCAGATGAACGCCGGCCTCTGCGAGCTTGGGCTGCAATTCATTGAGCCACAGGTCCGACTGGGCACTGAGCATCTTTCGCACACGCTCATCAACGGCGTCAAGCTGTTGCTGGGGAGTCAGCCCGTCGATGGATCGCTCGGTGACCCCTGCGTCGCGCTGCCGTTGCAGTCCGCCCACGCGCTTCATGAAGAACTCGTCGAGGTTCGACGAGAAGATCGCCAGGAATCGCACGCGTTCCAGCAGCGGCACATTCTCGTCCGCCGCGAGTTCGAGCACGCGCTGGTTGAAATCCAGCCAGCTAAGCTCACGGTTCAAATACAACTGCGGCTGCTCCGGGCCAGCGCCCGAAACAGCCGCAGTCAATGTCGAAACCGCAGGGGTCTGCGGAGCCGCCTGGATAGACGAATCCGCCGACAACGATAAATCGGTTGAAGCAGGCGATATGGCGCTCATAGACAAAAACCCTTCCCGCACCTGCCTTAACCGACGGGCGCTCATTTTGTATTAGCGCCAATTATCGCTTCCGACGGTCACGGCGGGCTTTTCGCTTCTTACTGCCGACTTTCCGTCGGCGCCGAGGCTTTGCCATGCGATGCTCCTTTTCCTGTCTTCTTACCAGACTAAACGCTTACCGATCCCTAGGTTACACCGCCTGTGGAAAAAGTCTAGCCGGCCTGACTATTATCGGCTGTCCCAGACAAGTCGATTTTTCTTGAAATCGACGCTGCCCAATACGTATGATGGGGCGTACAAATCTGACATCGGCATGGCACGAGCGTTGCTTTCCATTATCGAACCCGCCGCAAATCCGCAAGGAGATGCCCAATGGTTAAGCTCAATGTCGGTAACGTGCTTCTTAAACCGTCACAGCGCAAGCAGCTTATGACGTGGCTCAAAAGAGCCCAGCGTCTAGGCAGCCAGCTCGGCGGTTTTTTGTTAACGATCAACATGCAGCGCACCGGGCGCCTCACGGAAGTCCGCGCCGACGTACACGTCGCCGCCGGCAACTTCACGTGCCGCATCCGTCGCTCCGAATGGCGCGACGCCCTGCGCGAGATGGCCTCCCTCCTGGCCGCTCGTCTGCACGACCAGCGCCTCCTGCAAGGCATGGCCTGATCCGCTGAATCGGCTGTTCGGCGCATTGACTCGTCGATGCGTCACGGCGGCTTCGCCTCGAATATCCGGCGAACCGTCTCATCGAATCCGCTGCCCGTTTGTGGATGGCAGTTCCATCCCACTCCAGCGGCCAAGGACGGCCGGCCAGTTGCTATCACTCAACCTTTTTCGCGGACCTTCACCCCTGCGTCGCAGGCGTAGTCCCAACGCCACATATCATCCGCCTTGAAATCCTGCCGATGAACCGTATATCTTGCCGACCTTGAATGGCGCGGCCGGAAGTTGGCTTGCGTGTCGCTTTTGCGCACGCCCCGCTTTTGCCAAGAACGGCCCAGGGCATTAAACTCGTCGATTCGTTCCGTCCGCCGAAGTAGCTCAACGGCAGAGCACCGCTTTCGTAAAGCGGGGGTTAAGGGTTCAAATCCCTTCTTCGGCTTTAGGATTACTCCCCACCAAACGCAGAGTCCTGATGAACTGCAGGCAACACAATATTCATTGCCACGAAGCAACCATTCGGCATACTCATTGCCGTCTGTTATCATTCGCCTGTGAAATACCGCGAACTTCTGCGGATCTTGGGTGACGACGGCTGGCGGCATGATCGGACCCCCGGCAGCCACATGATGTTCGTGCACCCGACCAAACCTGGGCCGGTGGTTGTCCCGGCTGGTGGCAAGGAGGGCCAAGATGTGCCGCGTGGTACGCTCAACAGCATCCTGAAGCAGGCCAACTTAAAGTGAGCCGCAATATGGAGCAGACGAAATCATACGCTTACGTAATCGAACGCGCCGAAGATGGCTCGTATTGGGCCTATTTGCCTGACCTTCCCGGTTGCGCCACTACTGGCCAATCACCGGAGGAAGTGGAACGTCAGCTTCATGAGGCAGTAGAACTCTACCTGAAATATTACTCGGAACGAGGCCTTCCACCTCCGCCGGCGCAAGCTCGCGTGGGTACGCTTACCGCGGCTTAGAGATTTCCGCCGAACAATGGGTTCAAATCTCCCTCCGGCTTTCCTCCGATTTCTGATGCTTTCCGTAGATTTCTTGCCCAAATCAGCAATTCCTGGTTACACTGGCTCCCCAAGGGTAGGGTGAATCAAAGGGAGGTACTATGCGGCGGTTGTCGCGCAGCGCGATTTGCTTTGTTCCGCTCCTGGGGCTCCTCGGCTTTTTGCAATTCCCCCAACCCACCCCGTCGTGGGCCGCCGCCAGTCCCGCCAGCACCGATTGGGTCGTCCTGTTCCGCTCCGATGATCCGTCCCTCTGGAAAACCGCCGCGGGCGATGCCTCTGCTCCAAACGGCTACTCCCTCGACGCCAAAGCCTGGCCCACCAAGGCGATCTATCTGAAGCTGACGCGCATGGATACTGGGGAGGCAGTGATTGTATTCCTATCGCCGTCCTCGACGGGAACACCCAAACCTGTCGCCCTCGCCAAGACCGGCCACATCGAAGGCGGTTTGATTTGGAACGGCGGGCAGGCGTACAAAGATACCAGCGGCAGGCCCGTCATCATGTTGGGCATTTGCAATCCCGCCTGGCCGGCCACGGATGCCAAACAACAGATGCTGATCCACGCGACCGGAAAGGCTGACTCAGGCTCCAGAGGCTGGGGATTCAGCCGGCCCGCGTCAAAAGTGCGCACCCAATCGTATTCATGGGCCGGTGAACAAATCCGCCCGACACCCTTCGAGATAGCCGTCAAAAGCGGCCCTTTGACTGACGACGAAAAGTCGCTGCGCATCGTGCCCGGCGGCGATTCCCCCACCGATGACGCGACGGCGAATCCTGACTCGTCGGCGACGACGGATTCTCCCGCTGTTCCTGTTGCATCCGCCGCCCCCTTGATGATGGCCGCGCCGGCCTCGGGACCGGTGACCCAATTGCGCAGACTGCAGGCGACCATCAAAGCGCTGAGCGTGATCCCCCAGCCGTCGGGCGAAATGCTTGGCGACGCCGAGGATTTCATCCTGACCGCCACGCCGGGCAAGCCCCGGGGGAGCACGATTCCCGTGTCATTTACCTCGTCGGTCGGTAACGACAGTCGCATGGTTCTTGCCGACGTTCTGCGCGCGGTTAACGCCAAATATCCGCACGTGTCGGCCGAGAAATACGAATTCAGTTTTGAGGACAAATACGTCGGCCACGAAGGCGGCTCAATCGGCGCGGCCTGCGGCACGCTGATGCTGTCGCTGATTGAGGATTTTGACATCGATCCCACTCTTGCCATTACCGGCGACGTCGCCGCCAACGGCCGCATCCACGCCATCGGCGGGGTCGCCGCCAAACTGCGCGGCGCCGCTCAGGCCGGCTGCAATATCGTTGCGCTCCCATCGGAAAATTACGACCAGATCGCCGACGCCTTCATTTACGACGGTCCCGATTCCGTCATCAATGTGCAGGCCATCGGCATCACCGATCTGGATCAGGCCGTCGCCGTCGCCCGCGCCGATCGCGAGGCCCGGCTTAAGCAGGCCATCGACCTGTTCTCGTCGATTCAGGCGGACTTGAAGAAAGACCCAACCCGCATTCATTCGCCGCAAATGGCCCAGCGGCTCAACGAAGTCTTGGAACTCGCCCCCAACCATTATTCGGCCAAACTGCTTTATTTGATGTCCCAGCATCAGGAGCCGACGACGCTGTCCGGGGCGGCGACTTATTACTACGCGAACGTGGCCGTCGCGCAGATGATTCCTGGCTGGAAGGACAAAAAGCCGACCGTGGCGCTGGCTTCGCCAACCGTCGTGCACGATGCCCTGGCCAAGCTCGTCAAATTGCGCACCTGCTGCGACCCGCAATTCGCGCGATACGTGAACTGCACCTGGGAGTTCATGCGTGCGATGAATGATTTTCAAAATGGCGCCGGTTCACAGGCCGAGATGCGGGCCGACGCGCAGTTGGTGCTGGACGAGGATGCCAAGCTGAGTATGGATCGGGCATTGATGGAGAAGATACTGCATGAGGGGGTTTGAGGGGGTGGTGCCAAGCACCGTCCTCGAGCGGCTTCCACCCGAGGACTACCAATGGGGCCAGCTTTGCCTCTATCTGCGACTTTTGACCGTGCCCGTGCCGACGGTCTATTTCAACACGGCGGACGACCCCAGTTGGGTGTTTGCGTGAGCGATACCATAAAGATTAGGTAAATCCCTCATTGCATCCGCTGTTTTGCGTGTTATAAAACTCCCGCTCAACAGACTTGCGATGAGAAAGGATGCTCTCGTCAGTCCGGCTCTTCCCCGATCGTGCGCTCTGGCGCTCCTGATCTGCCTTCTGTCGCCAACTTTTTCGCTTGCTCAGGACGCCTCCCCTCCGACATCGGCGAACGCGCCGACGACGTTGAGTTCACCTGGGCTTGTTTCACCCGGCGCAGCGCCTAATCCGGTCAATCCCGCGCCCAATCCGCTTTCTCTGCCGCAACTTCCCGACCTCACCCGTCGCGAGAATTTTTCGGCGGCGATGCAGATCATCATCCTGTTGACCGTTCTGTCTCTCGCCCCGGCCATTCTGCTGATGATGACCAGCTTTACGCGCATTGTCATCGTCCTGGCCCTGCTGCGGCAGGCCCTGGGCACTCAGCAGCTTCCGCCCAATCAGGTGCTCATCGGCCTGGCCATGTTCATGACTTTTCTGGTCATGGGTAAGACGCTGCACCGCGTCAACGACGAAGCCCTGCAGCCCTATCTCAACGGAACCATCGACCAGAAATCCGCCCTTGCCATCGCCGCCGCCCCAATGCGCGATTTCATGATTACCCAGATCGAACGCTCGCATAACGAAAAGGACGTCGATCTCTTCGCGCAATTCGCCGGCAAACCTCGCGCGACGACATGGGATGGCGTGGATACATTGACCCTGATCCCCGCTTTTATGCTCAGCGAGCTGAAGACGGCTTTTCTGCTTGGCTTCAAAGTGTATCTGCCGTTCTTGATTATTGACCTGGTGATCTCCACCATTCTCATCAGCATGGGAATGATGATGCTTCCGCCGGCGTTGATCTCTCTGCCATTTAAATTGCTTTTGTTTGTTCTTGTGGACGGTTGGAGATTGGTGGCCATGAGCTTGATGGGAAGCTTCGCCACCTGATATACTGTGCATATTGACAGCCCATGGATGGGCTGGTTGATGGGATCAGGGGCTGTTCCCATCGCTGCCGCGCAGGCATCTCGGTTGACGCCGCGCGGCGAACACTCAAGGAAGGGTGTGTTGTCATGTCGCTCGATCAAGCTACGGACCTCGTCCGCCAGACTCTTATCATGGCGCTGATTGTCTCCTCGCCGATGCTTTGCATCGGCCTGGTGGTAGGCGTCTGCGTCTCTCTTCTCCAGGCTGTCACGCAAATCCAGGAGCAAACGCTCACGTTCATCCCCAAGATCGTGGCCATGATCGCGTCGACAATCCTGCTCATGCCGTGGATCGGACACAAGCTGGTTGAATACACCGCCACCATGTTCGCTCAGTAGCAGCACGGGTACTGCCATGGACCTTGACGCCCTTCTACAACTTCTGCCCGTGTACGTGCTGGTGCTCTTTCGCGTCGCCGCCATGATGGTTTTCGCGCCCATGCTGGGCAGCGATCAGGTGCCGCGGCGCGCCAAAGCCTTGATGGCATGTGTACTGGCCCTGGCGCTGGCGCGCGGGATCAAGCCGCCGGTCGTGCCGGTTGATTCTCTGGCCCTGCTCACCGTCGGCATCGGCGGCGAAATCATCTTCGGCCTGGCCATGGGCATGATCCTCTCCTTTTGCTTCATCGCGACGCAATGGGCCGGCGAAATTGTCGGCCAGCAGATCGGCCTCAACCTCAGCGAAACCTTTGACCCCCAATTCGGCCAGCAAGGCTCGATCGTCGGCAATCTTTATTTCATGTTGACCCTGGTCATCTTCGTCACCATCAACGGCCACCACGCCATGCTCCGCGGCGTGCGGGCCAGCTTTGATACGCTCCCGCTCCTGTCGGTCGGCATGAGCGATTCAACCCTCGACCTTTTCATCGATCTTTTTGAAGCGTCCACGCAACTTGCGTTGCAGTTGGCCGCCCCCGTGCTGGTGACGCTCCTGGTCACCGACCTGGCGCTGGGCTTCATCGGCAAGACCATGCCGCAGCTCAACATTATGACGGCCGGCCTGTCGATTCGCGCCCTGGTCGGAATGCTCGTCATTATTTTTGGAATTGGAATCACCAGTTCTGTTATTCGCGACGCGGTCTGGGATGACACGCAGATTGTGGTTCATGCGTATTCGTCGCCGATCGGCGGCGCCGGCGCAGCGGCACACTAAGAGGACGAGGCTATGCCCGAAGACAGTGGCACAGGAGACCGCACAGAAGCCGCGACACCCCGTCGCCGCCAGGAGGCTCGCGATGCCGGCAACATCGCGCGCAGCCCCGATCTTTCCGCGTCGGTCCTCCTCGTCGGCATTCTGCTCCTTCTCAAGAACTTCGGATCACCCATTGTGGCCGCCCTCAAGCGCATCATCACCGACATGCTCGCCGCCGATTCCCTGGGCAATTTCGACATCAATACCGCCATGGCGCAAGTCCCCACCATGATGGCCAACGCCGGCGCCGCCATCGCCCCGCTTTTTCTCGGCATCGTGCTGATCGCAATCGTCGTCAACATGTCGCAGGTGGGCCTGAACTTCAACGTCGCCCGCCTGACTCCCAATTTCGCCGCGCTCAATCCGGTCAGAGGGCTGGGCCGCATTTTCGGCGGCACCCGCAGCCTGGTCCGTCTGGCGATGAGTTCGATCAAAGTGGTCTTCGTCGCCGCCGTGGCCTACAGCGCCGTTCATGGCCGCATGATGCAGATCATGTCCGTGCAGCGGCTCGACTTTATTCAGATTTTCGCCCTGGGCGCACAGCTTATCTTCGACATCACTTGGCGCATCGGCGCTTTGCTTTTCGTGCTCTCCCTCTTCGACTACGCCTACCAGCGCTACCAGCTTGAGCAGGATTTGAAGATGAGCAAACAGGATGTGAAGGAAGAGATGCGCAGCATGGATGGCGACCCCAAGATCAAGCAGCGCCGCCGCCAGATCGCCATGCAGCGCCACTTGCAGCGGCTAAAAAAGGAAGTCCCGACCGCCGATGTCGTCATCACCAACCCGACTCACTTTGCCATCGCGCTGAAATACGAATCCGCGAAAATGCGTGCCCCGCGCGTCGTCGCCAAGGGCCAGGACCTCATGGCCCAGCGCATCAGGGAAATCGCCCTCGAGGCCAACATCCCCCTCGTCGAGCGCGCCCCGCTGGCCCGCGCCCTCTATCGCATGTGCGACGTGGGCGACGAAATCCCCGAACAGTTTTACTCCGCTGTCGCGGAGATTCTGGCGTATGTCTACCAGCTCTCGCGGAAGCTCAAGAAAGCGGGCTAGTCCAACACCCTTATGTCAGCAATCGCTTCCAATCCCTTCTTCGTAAAGCTTCATGCCAACCGTGGCATGATCTTTCCGATCGCCTTCATGAGCCTGCTGCTCGTGATCCTGGTCCCCTTGCCGACGGAGGTGCTGGATTTCCTCCTCATCATCAACATGACACTGTCGGCCATCGTGATGGTGAGCACGATCTACGTGCAAAGCCCCCTGGAATTCAGCGTTTTCCCCTCGCTCCTGTTGGCCATGACGATGTTCCGCCTGGTGCTCAACGCCGCGACGACGCGCTTGATCCTCACCGCCGGCCGCGATGGCGGGGACGTCACCACCGCCATGCACGCCGCCGGCGAAGTGGTGCGAACCTTCTCCGCCTTCGTCACCGGCGGCTCGCTCGCCGTCGGCGTCATCATCTTCACCATCATCGTGGTGATTCAGTTTGTCGTCATCACCAAAGGCGCCACGCGCATCTCTGAAGTCGCGGCCCGCTTCACCTTGGACGCCATGCCCGGCAAGCAGATGGCCATCGATGCCGACATGAACGCCGGCATCATCAACGAGGCCGAGGCCCGCCGCCGCCGACTGGCGATCAGCCAGGAAGCTGACTTCTACGGCGCCATGGACGGCGCCAGCAAATTCGTCCGCGGCGACGCCGTCGCGGGCATCATTATTACCTTCGTCAACATTTTGGGCGGCTTGTACGTCGGCATGGTCGAGCACGGCTGGGGCCTCTTCGATTGCCTCCAGCTTTATACCAAGCTCACCATCGGCGACGGCCTGGTCAGCCAGATTCCTGCATTCATCGTCTCCCTCGGCGCCGGCCTGATCGTCACGCGCACCAGCGGCAAGAGCAATTTGGGTGATGAACTGCTCGAGCAGATCTTCGCCAAGCCTCGTGCCCTGGTCGTCGCGGCCGCGTTCCTGGCGCTGCTGATGGTGACCGATCTTCCCAAGTTTCCGCTCATCGTCCTCTGCGCGGGTTGTTCCTCACTCGCCGTTATCCTCACCCGCGGCAAGGAAAAGGACGCCCGGGCCGCCGCCAAGAAGGAGCAGGACAAAGCCGCAAAAAAGGAACCGGAAAAGGTCGAGAAGCTGCTGGAACTCGACACGATGGAGCTCGAGGTCGGCTACGGTCTGGTTCGCCTCGTCGATGCCCGCAAGGGAGGCGATTTACTGGATCGCATCAGCATGATCCGCCGTCAGATCGCCACCGAAATGGGCATCATCGTCCCGCCGGTCCGTATCCGCGACAACATGCAACTCGCCGCCAATACGTACGTCGTGAAGATCAAGGGCCAGACCGTCGGCAAGGGCGAAACCTATCCCGAGCAATACCTGGCCATGGACAACGGCGCCACCACCGGCCCGATCGTCGGCGCCACCAAGACCACCGAGCCCGCGTTCGGCCTGCCGGCCTATTGGATCACCGAACCCCAGCGCGCCGGCGCTGAAACGCTCAACTACACCGTGGTCGAAGCCACGGCTGTCCTGGCGACGCATCTCACCGAAATCATCAAGGGCCACGCCTATGAATTGCTGACTCGCCAGGAAGTCAAGAATCTTCTCGATCACCTCAAGACGCGCCTGCCCGCACTGATCGAGGAAGTCATCCCCGCGCAAATCAAACCCGGCGAATTGCAGAAAGTCATGCAGAATCTGCTGCGCGAACGCGTTCCCGTGCGCGACCTGGAAGCCATTCTGGAAACGCTGGGTGATTACGCCGGCCGCACCAAGGACCTGGAGATTCTCTCGGAATACGTTCGCCACGCCTTGGCTCGCACCATCTGCAAACAATATGTTGACGATAAAGACCGCCTTTTCTGCGTGACTCTCGACCCCAATCTGGAAGATTTAATCAACGGCCACATCGAGCGTTCGGACCGGGGCAGTACGAACACGATGCCACCGCAGACAGCGCAGCAGATCGTTTCACAGATCACCGCCAAGACCAAGGAACTTTCCGATACCGGGCGCTCGGCGGCGATTCTTTGCAGTCCCAACATTCGCCTGGCGCTGCGGCGGATGATTGAACCCAGCCTGCCGCACGTCGCGGTGCTGGCTTACAACGAAGTTGTCCCGGAAGTGACCGTCGAAGCCGTCGGTCTGGTGGGGATGAACGGATGATTTCCTTATGAACATGCGAACCTTTCAAGCTGACACCATGGCCGAAGCGCTGTCTCAGGTAAAACTGGTGATGGGGCGCGACGCCGTCATTCTGCACACCAGAACCGTGCAGAAGCATCATTGGCTGGGCCTGCGCCGCCGCGAGATGGTGGAGATCACCGCCGGCCGCGGCATGCGCGTTCCCGACCGCACCGCGCGCCGTCCCATTCCAGCGCCCTACAGCCGCGACATCCAGGCGCGCCCCGCTCCCGCGCAAACCCTCCCGCAGTCCCCCGCGGCAGGGGGGGCGGCGCTATTGCAAACCCCCGTCGCCCAGGCGGTCGCCATGGCCGCCGTCGCGCAGGAGATGAATGCGCTCAAGACCATGGTCAAGGACCTGGTCAGCCAGACCCGTTCGCGCGGCGCTCCCAATATCCCCGAAGACCTGTTCAATCATTACCTGCACCTGATCGAGAACCAGGTCGCCGAGGACATCGCCACCGACATCATCAAGACTCTGCAAACCCAGCTTCGCCCCGAGCATTGGTCAAACAAGGATTTCGTCCGCCAGAAGATCGCCGATCATCTCGAGAAGCTCATCCCGGCCGCCGCTCCAATCCACAGCACCAAGTCGGGCACGCCGCACGTCGTCGCCCTCATCGGCCCGACCGGCGTCGGCAAGACCACCACCATTGCCAAGCTCGCCGCGCATTTGAAACTGCGCGAGCGCCGCCGCATCGGCCTGGTCACCATCGACACCTATCGCATTGCCGCCATCGACCAACTGCGCAAGTACGCGGAAATTCTCGACGCCCCGCTCCGCGCCGTCGCTACCGCCGAAGACCTTCGCGCCGCCGTCGCGTCGATGCACGACTGCGAATACGTCCTCATCGACACCGCCGGCCGCAGCCCCAACGACGCCATGAAACTCAGCGAATTAAAGACGTTCCTCGCCGCCGCCAACCCCGATGAGGTGCATCTGGTCCTTTCCACAACGGCCAGCCAGGCTTCCGTGGAACTGGCGGTCAATCGCTTTTCGGACGTCCGCGTCGACCGCATCATTTTCACCAAGATCGACGAGGCCGCGCATCTCGGCGTCGTCCTTAACGTTGCCCGGAAACTCAACAAGGGCCTTTCCTACATCACCACTGGACAGGACGTGCCGGACGACATCGAGGAGGGCAAGAGCAGCCGGCTCGCGCACTTGATTATGGGGGGTTCGCTATGACCCTGATAATGGACCAGGCCTCCCGCCTCAGGGATATCGTCGCCGGCGCACAGGCTCCGCTGCCTCCGCCACGGCAGCCGCGCGCTCGCGTCATCGCCGTGACCAGCGGGAAGGGGGGGGTCGGCAAGAGCAATGTGTCGGTGAATCTCGCCGTGAAATTTGCCTCCTGCGGCAAGCAGGTTGTTCTCCTCGACGCCGACTTAGGGCTCGCCAACGCCGATGTCCTCTGCAATGTCGATCTGCCCTGCAACCTCGCCCACGTCATCGCCCGGCGCAAAACCCTGGCGGAAATCATTGTCCGCGCCCCCGGCGGCTTCGGCCTGATCGGCGGCGCGTCCGGCCTGGCGCGCATGGCTGATCTCACCGACTACGATCGCCAGCGCGTCGTGGATTCCCTGGCCGACCTCGAGGAGCAGACCGACCTGATCATCATAGACACCGGCGCCGGCATCAGCCCCAACGTGCTTTCCTTCACGCGCGCGGCTGATCACGTGCTCGTCGTCACGACACCCGAGCCGACCGCCATTACCGACGCCTACGCCGTCATCAAGGTGCTTTGCCGCGATAATCAGAATAAGCCGATCAGCCTGCTGGTAAATCAGGCCCGCTCGCCGCAGGAGGCGACTGTCGTATACGACCGCATCGCTGCCGTGGCAAGGCAGTTTTTATCGGTCCATATTCTCGACGCGGGCCACGTCAGCGCCGACCCGCAAGTCTCCGCCGCCGTCCGCCGCCGCGTTCCTTTCATGCTTGGCGCCCCGGATTCGCCGGCCGCGCACTGCATTTGCGCTGTCGCAGCCCGCCTGGAGGGCAGCATCGGCCCGGTTGACGCAGGCGGCTTTTTCCGCCGCATGGTTCATTGGCTAAAAAGGTGATTGGATTGGATGTTTGTTGGCTGAAAGGCCCGAGGAGGACACAAAATGATTCAGCGCATGGCCGGAACATTATCGCTGATTGCCTTCGCCACTTGCCTTCTGGTGGGATTGGAGGCCCGCAACCCGTTCACCACGACGGTATTACGCGGCCTGGCCGCCATGGGAACAACTTTTGTTGTCGGCCTCGTGCTGGGAACCATGGCCAAAGCCATGCTCGATGAGAACTTAAGGATGGAACAGGAAAAATTAAAAAATAGTACGCCGAAATCGTCCGCCCGTGACCGATAAAGGGAAGTGGCTCAACTCGTCGGCGACGGATCGCCGGCGCGTAAGCCTTGGAAACCGATCTGCCGCGACCGGACAACTCTAAATAAGTTAGGAATTTTCCATGAGCGCCCTGCCTAAGACCCAAGGATCGGGAATGACTTTGCCCAAAGCCGTCAAACGCGACATCAAGGATGTGTGGATCGAGTACAAACGGAGCCGGACGGAAACACTCCGCAATGTTCTGATGGAGAATTACCTCCATCTGGTTCGTTACAACGCCGAGCGCATCCACGTCAAACTCCCTGATGAAGTCGAATTAGACGACCTCATGAGCGCCGGAATCTTCGGCCTCATGGATGCGATCAACGCCTTTGATCTCGAGCGCGGCGTAAAATTTGAGACGTACTGCGCCCCGCGCATCCGTGGCGCAATCCTCGACGAATTGCGCTCCATGGATTGGGTCCCGCGCCTCGTGCGCTCGCGCGCTCACAAGCTCGACAGCGCCACCAAGAGCCTGGAGACCGAACTCGGCCGCTGCCCCACCAACGACGAAGTCGCCAAGCGGCTCAACGTCTCCATGAACGAATTCGAGAAAATGGCCAAGGATGCCAGCGCCGTCGGCCTGGTCTCCCTGAGCCGCAAATGGTTTGAAACCGACTCCAACAAGGATGTCCGCGAGATCGATGTCCTGGAAGACAAGCGCGGCAGCGACCCCGTGCGCGAAATTCAGCGCAAAGACCTAAAGGAACTGAT